>NZ_SELU01000051.1:0-40543 GCF_006861605.1 Pseudanabaena sp. UWO310
TATATTTAGAATGCATGGGTTTGAGTCGATAAAGTCTGCTATCGACCAAATATCTCACAATATACCTGCCATGTCATCTTTACTCGTTTAATCTCTCTATTACCCATTCTTGAAACAGCCCTGCCTTAAAAAGGGGGGAGAATTAAATTCTTCCCCCTTTTTAAGGGGGATTGAGGGGGATCTCTTAGAGTTTTTGACCGCAGAAAGTAATTCTTAAATGGTTTCTAAAGTAAGTGGGCTGAATTAAATATAAAACGCTAAAACCTGCGGCGCACGCTGCGAGTGCGCCGCAGGTTTTAGATCTGGATTTTAATTATGCTGAGGTACTTAGACGCAGTGCAGTTAAACTAAGACATAAAGATCATAGATTTAGATCATAAATTACAAGGCATGGCACTTTTTACACTGCGATCGCTCAGAAAAGACTTTGGCATCAAAGAAATCCTCAAGGATGCTAGTTTTAGCCTCGATGAAGGCGACAAAGTTGGGTTGATCGGCACCAATGGATCGGGAAAGTCTACATTACTCAAAATGATTGCGGGGCTTGAGCATAGCGATGGGGGCGAACTATGGGTCAATTCCAGTGCCAAAATCATTTATTTGCCACAGCAACCAGACTTAAATGAAGAAAATACCGTATTGGAACAAGTGTTTGCCGATAGTGGCGAACAGATGGCATTAGTTAAAGAATATGAGGAGATCTCTGATAAATTGACCCACGGACATGGAGATCAGGATCGCTTACTGGAGCAGCTATCGCGGGTTTCCGAACGGATGGATCTAACGGGCGCATGGGATTTGGAAACCAATGCCAAAATCGTCTTAACCAAATTAGGAATTGACGATCTTGAAGCGAAAATCGGTAGCCTTTCTGGGGGATATCGCAAACGGATTGCGATCGCCTCCGCCTTACTCTCTGCTCCCGATGTTTTATTAATGGACGAGCCAACTAACCACCTTGATGCGCTCTCTGTGGAATGGTTGCAAAGCTACCTTAATCGCTATCGTGGTGCATTATTACTGATTACCCACGATCGCTATTTTCTGGATAAAGTTACCAATCGGATTATTGAAATTGATCGCGGCGATTTGTATTCCTATGCAGGTAACTATTCCTATTATTTAGAAAAAAAAGCCGAAGCTGAAGAGTCCGCATTGAGTACACAACGCAAACATGCTGGACTATTGCGACGAGAATTGGAATGGCTCAAAAAAGGGCCTAAGGCGAGAAGCACTAAACAAAAAGCTCGCATCGATCGCGCCCATGCCCTGCAAGCAACTGAATTCAAACAGGCTAACGCGAAAGTTGATATCACTACCGCAGGGCGGCGCATCGGCAAAAAAGTAGTCGAACTAGATCGCATTGGTAAATCCTACGGCGATCGCACTTTAATTAAGGGCTTTTCCTATAACTTTACTCCCGAAGACCGCATCGGCATTATTGGTAGCAATGGCGCTGGCAAGTCCACCTTGATGAATATTGTCACGGGACGTTTGCAGCCCGACGAAGGAACTGTCGAAATTGGTACAACCATCCATTTCGGCTACTTCGATCAGCATTCGGATGATCTCGCCGAACATGGCAATCAGCGAGTAATTGACTATCTGAAGGATGTTTCGGAATTAGTCAAAACTGCCGATGGTAGCGTGATTACAGCTTCGCAAATGTTAGAGCGCTTTCTGTTTCCTCCCAATCAGCAGTATGCACCAATTAATAAACTCTCTGGAGGGGAAAAGCGACGTTTATTTCTATTAAAAGTATTGATGGCAGCTCCGAATGTCTTAATTCTTGACGAACCGACCAATGATCTCGATGTTCAGACCCTCGCAGTTTTAGAAGAATATCTTGAAGATTTTAACGGCTGTGTGATTGTGGTTTCCCACGATCGCTATTTTCTCGACCGTACTGTGGATATGGTGTTTTCCTTTGAGAAGGCTGGAGAAGTCCGTCTATATCCTGGCAATTATTCGGTTTACTTGGAATATAAAAAAGATGAAGTGGAGGCCGAGAAGGATGCTAATGTCACCAAAGAACTATCGCATAAAGCTGCCAAAGAGCAAAAAACGAATAATTCAGTTCCATCCAAACCATTAACTCCTTCAACGACGGAAGTCGTTAAGCCCAAACCCGAGATCAAAAAAGCATCACAACTTTCCTATAAAGAAAAACGTGAGTACGAATCGCTAGAAGCAAAGATCCCCAAACTGGAAGAAGAAAAAAGCCAAGTGGAGAAAAAACTTTATCATAATCCTCCCAGCGGACATCAAGAACTACAAAAGCTGTCCGACCGTTTAGCTGAGTTAACCCAAGAAATTGATCGATCAACCGAGCGATGGCTCGAACTCGCCGAACGAATTTAGCTGCTATATTCTTATTAGTTTAGTAGCTTCGCCCATAACATTGTAGTGATGAAACCCGCTCAATCTGACCAGACGATATCTAGTGATTCAACTAGTCGTTCAAATTGGAATCTATCTCGATTTGGTTTGGATTTTAAAAATTATCGCTGGTGGATGGAGATGCTCTGCATCGCGATCGCCTATTTTGTGGTGTCTAGGATCACGGCTAATACAATTATTGCTAAAAGTATTGGACCATCTCCCGTTTGGCCTGGAGCGGGGGTAATTGTGGGATTGCTTTTAGTTTGGGGGCGATCGCGCTGGTTGGGTGTTTTCTTAGGGGCGTTGTATCTCAATTCCCACCGTAGTGGGCTTTCAATTCAAGCAATGTTCACCGCTTCAGGTTCGACCATTGGCTCCTTAATCACAGTCTCTTTGATTTTGCACCTCACGGGTACAAATTATCCCTTCAAGCAGGTTCGCCATGTAGTTATCTTCTCCCTATGCTCGTTATTTAGTGGGACAGTGCTTCAGACGATCACAGGAGTCACTAGCTATATGTTGCTGGGGATGTATATCAAGGGCGGATTTTGGAGCTTTTTCTGGCCTTGGTGGATTGGGGATTCGGTGGGGGTTCTCCTCTTTGCGCCCTTAGTATTGGCATGGTTGCGATCGCTTCAGGATAGTGCCATCCCATCTTGGCGAAGTTGGGAAGTCTTAACAGCTATAACGAGTCTGATTGGCGTTGCTTATTTTTCCTTTTATGACAGTCAACCGATCGAATACCTATTATTACCCCCATTACTATGGTCGGCTTTTCGGTTTGGGGCAAAGTTAACAACTTTACTGGTGATGCTTGTGGGGATGACCGCCTCAGTCGCCACAGCCTATAAGTATGGGATTTTTTACAAGGCCATGGAACAGGGAGATTCCCTGCTACTTTTACAAATTTTCATGGGCGTAATTGCCGTCGCAACCATGGCAGTTCTCGCGATCGTCGCTGAAAACCGTAAAGCCAATCTCCGTTTGCAAATGGCTAATGCCGACTTAGAGCAGAGGGTCTTAGATCGCACCAGAGAGCTGCGCCAGAGCGAAACCAAGGCCTTAGAACTAGCTGCCAAGGCTGAAGCTGCCAATCAGGCTAAAAGTACTTTTATTGCCAATATGAGCCACGAACTGCGATCGCCATTAAATGCAGTGATCGGCTTTTCGCAGCTCATGATGCGGACGAACGACCTACCAAGGGAACATTATGAAAATGTCAGTATTATCAATCGCAGTGGTGATTATTTATTGACATTAATCAATAATATTCTTGATCTATCGAAAATTGAAGCGGGTAAGACAACGCTCAATACGCAAAATTGCGATTTGTACTATCTCCTTGAAGATTTGGAGGATATGCTCCAACTAAGGGCGACCAATGCGGGAATAGAGTTGATTTTTGTGAAAGATGATCGGGTGCCGCGTTTTATCCGTATTGATGAAGTTAAGCTCCGCCAAATTTTAATTAATTTACTTGGCAATGCCATCAAATTTACGAAAATGGGGAATGTCAAGCTGCTCGTTACAACTGTCGATGTTGCCGAACAAGAATGTACTTTAAATTTTAGCGTTCGGGATACAGGGGTGGGGATTGCCCCTGAAGAGTTGTCAGATTTATTTGTTTCGTTTTCTCAAGCTCAAGCGGGAAAGGAAAAACAAGAAGGGACAGGACTAGGCTTATCCATTAGTCAAAGGTTTGTCCAATTAATGGGCGGAGAGATTACCGTGGCTAGCGAACTTGGTCAAGGTACGACCTTTCAATTCCAAATTCCCATACAGTTGGGTAGAGAATCGCTCGCCGATGCTAATCCCAAAATGCGGACTTTAGCCCTTGCCCCCGATCAACCCACCTACAAAATTTTAGTTGTCGATGATAAACCCATTAATTGCCAACTATTGATTAAGCTATTGCAACCGATGGGCTTTGAGGTGCAAGAGGCGAGTAACGGACAAGAAGCGATCGCTATTTGGGATCGCTGGGAACCGCATCTGATCTGGATGGATATGCGAATGCCGATCATGGATGGATATGAAGCCACAAAACATATTAAGTCCACCCTTAAAGGGAATGCCACGGCTGTAATTGCCCTCACTGCTAGTGTTTTAGAAGAAGAAAAGGCTATCCTGCTTTCGGCTGGGTGTGATGACTTCATTCGCAAGCCCTTTAGCGAACAGATGATTTTTGATACCCTTGCGAAACATCTTGGCGTACGCTATTTATACGAACAGGTTCCCACCCATGCCCAAGAGCTAGAATCTTCTTCCCTAGAGATAAACTTAAATTCTGAAAATTTAAAAATCATGTCCGAAAGCTGGGTTATGCAGTTATACAAAGCAGCGATGGAAGCGGACAAAAATATTGTGATTGGCTTAATCGATCAAATTCCCGAAGAAGAAATTTCCCTAGCGCGATCGCTAACTAAACTAGCCCGTAATTTCCAGTTTGAGAAATTAATCGACCTCACCGAGCCTGTCATATTTACATACAAACAATAGTTCTTTGTGTTCTAATTAAAATAAATAAAAATAGTTTATAGAATCATTTAATCTCAATATTTCTATGAATTATATAGATTAGATTCAGGTTTAAGTCGCAATATTAATTCATGATCTACAATCCTTCTCTTGAACTAACAGGCAATATCCTCCTAGTAGATGATCTCCCTGAAAATTTACAACTACTGAGCGACCTATTGCTTACGCTTGGCTATAACGTTCGTAGTGTTACTAGTGGGCGGATGGCTCTGAAAACAGCGAAGGTAAAACGTCCCGATCTGATCCTATTGGATATCAAAATGCCAGAGATGGATGGCTATCAGGTTTGTCAAGCCTTGAAGGAAGACGAAGATTTACGGGATATTCCTGTGATTTTTATTAGTGCGTTAGATGATGTTTTTGATAAGGTAAAGGCTTTTTGGTCTGGTGGCGTTGATTACATTAGCAAACCGTTTCAGAGAGAGGAGGTTGTAGTGAGGCTAGAAAATCAACTCACGATTCAACGTCAGAAGCGTTTTTTACAAGATGAAATTGCCAGACATAAAGAGACTGAGGAGATGTTATATCAGTCTAGAGCTTTAGTTACTAGCGTTTTAAATAGCGTGTCCGATGGCATCGCGGCATTACAGGCGGTGCGCGATCCGACGACGGGTGACATTATGGACTTTCGCTGTCTCGTTTTAAATCCGATGATTGCCCGATTTTTCGATCGCAGCCGCGAAGACTTGATCGGTAAACTTGTTGTTAGAAGATTTTTAGAAAAATTTAATCGCAAACTATTTGAAAAACTTGTGAACGTGGTGGAGACTGGCGCTTCGATGGATGAGGAGATCTACTATCCCCTCCATCCTCCAGGGTGGTATCAGATCATAGCGGTCAAATTAGGAGATGGTTTTACGGTCACGATCAGAGATATTACATTGAGAAAGAAATCAGATATCGATACGCAATCGCATAACTAATACCAAAAAAAATGGCTACGCCATTTTTAGTTTTTCAAACCCTTACTAGGTTTGGTTTTTAATCCACAAAAGTATTGTCAACGTCAGTTTGGGTTAAGCTGGCAAATTTTAAAAGCCCAAAAGTAAAAGCCTTGCTACGCAAGGCTTTTACTTTTGGGCTTTGAGAAAGGGTTTGCATCGCAAACCCTTTCTCAAAGCCCGTTTCAATTTATCCCGAACTCATGCTATTGTCACACTTTCGTGAAAAACCAAAAGAAAGGAAAAGATGAGTGGTGACGCGAAGCGTCACCACTCATCTTTTCCTTTTTAAGAATCTTGCTTGCCAACGGAATAATTAATGGCATAGCTCCAACTTAACAAGCGCAACCATAGGCGAGGATTAGTCGGTTCGAGCCAAGTTTGAGAACTACGCAAAATCTGCGGCAACCATCTACCCAAAAGCGCATTAGTTAACGAACTGCGGGTAAATGCACCATAACTAGATAACCATTTCAGCAAGTCTTGTATCCCAGCCATTTCCAAAATCCAGAGAATTAACTGAGGATTTTTAAAAGCGGCAATGAGAGCAAGACGATTAAACATGAGCCATCCCAGACGATCTTTGATAAAGCGATCGCTAACAGGTTGTGGCTCATCGGCAAGCAATCCAAAGAAAGTATTTAGCATCGAGTTCACTCGCTCAGGGGGCAAATGCATTCCCGTCGGAACCATCATTCCTTTTGAGAATAGCCATGTGACCGCAATATTGCTTTGATAGGCATTAATTTGGCTCAGATCATCGGCTTTTAATAAATCATGCTTGAGAGCCGTATCCAGTAAAGTCGCAAGACGGGGCAAATTGCGCACGAGGGAACCAAAGCCTGTAAAGACTAGGGGTGATTGTAAGGAAGCGGCATCACCGATCGCTAGAATTCGATCAAAGGCACATTTCTTAGAATTTTCATTGAGGCTGTAATGTCCCGTAATATAGCCAAAGGTCGCCTTCTTCCAAGTTAGTTTCTCCAGATCACAACGACGATATTCAGGCAAAATCGTGAAGAAGTCCTCATACATTTCCAGTAATGATCCCGGATTATCAGGATGGACTTGGTGATAATGGAATAGATAAATCGTCAGTTCATCTTTCTCGGCTGGGAATAATTCCCAAATCAATTGTCTGCCGCGCGAAATATCGCCATGACTAAACAGAACATCGCCATACTTTGAATCCCATACATGTTTATCAAAACCTTCGAGAACTGCGCCCACAGTCGGACAGACGCTATCAAAGGCTTGACCTGCATTGAGTTGCTGGGCGATCGCTGAAGCCGATCCCATCGCATCAATTACTAAGCGCGAATTGAGAATTACCTCGGCATCGGTTTCCAGATTCTTTGCGAAAATAGTCGCACCATGATCGTTAATTACGACTTTCTGGAATTCAGTGCGATCGCAAATTACTGCGCCATACTGATGTAATTTTTTGCTACAAATTTCTAACAAACGATTAGTATCGATCGCAATATTTAAAACCGTAGGCGTATGCAGCACTTTAGCTTTTAGGTGCGCTGGATTATTGCTATCAAAAAACTTATTAAAGCCATCGACATATTCCGCTGTGATCATCGCTTCAAATTCTTCTTTAGTGAAGAGTCCAAAGTTGATGAGATTCTGAAATTCGGCGCGAGAAATATTCCATTCCCGATTCATTCGCCCAAAGGGAATGCGTTCCACTAAGCAAACGCGATAGCCTAACTTTGCCATCATCGCCGCATGGATTGCGCCCAATGCTCCGCCCAGATAAACGATGTCATAGATTAAATCTGGGTTGACATCTGGCTTTACAGAATTAGCTTGTGAATCCTCAAAAATTACCTGTTTGGGAGTTTCAGGATTCTTCACACTTTCCCGCCAACGCTTTTCCCACCAGTAGACGCGATTGAGATCATATTCGCCATTGGGAATCCGTTGAAAGAATTTAACCGTAAGCGGATATTCCTCAGCAAGGGCTTCAAAAATTGATTGATCAGGTGCGATCGCAGGAGGCTGTTTAAACTCATAGGGAAAGGCAAGTCGCGCTGCTTTCGTTAAATGATCGAGAAAATCCTTTTCGCCATCCATCACCTCATCCGACCAGCGAAATATTTTTAGATAAGTCGTGCGCTGCAATGTCCAGATAAATACTGATAATTGCGCGATCGCTCCTGAACGATTTTGGCAATCGAGGATAAAGCCATGCTTAGCAACGGATTTTTTCCCAAAGGGGGGTTGGTACTCAGTCTGGAGCCATGTTTTCACGGCTGCAACTTGAGGTGTCGGGATCTCGATGTAAAGTAACTGCTGCATGGCTAAATCATTATCTTCAGTGTTCTCATTTTGGCATATAGGCGATACTAAATAAGCGTCAGCTACATTGTAAAGGCTCTAAGCATTCTGAAACTAATCCCTTAAACTAATCATTGAGGCTTTGCAAAATACTCTCAACCAATTTGTAAACACGAGTACCTAATTGTGAAGTCCAGTATCCATTTAGGTTTAAATCAAGACTTCGCGATCGCTCAATTGCGCTTTTGACATTAGGTTTGTAAGCCAAGACATCCAAATTACTCTTATTGTAGCTTCCTAAAATATTTCTAAGTCTTATTTCAAAATCTTTGCAAGTCCTATCTTCGGGGAGTAAATCTCCAAAATGTAAGCATAGCCAAATTTCAAAGCATGGATTACTAATAGCTAATTGATATCCTTTTTGCCTAGCTTGAGGACAAACAGCGATTAATTGATCCTTTTTGACCCAGCGATCTACGTCAAGTACTAGCCAAAATTCATCTTCCTCATCAAAGTCATATAAATCCTTGAATTTATCCAGACGCTCCAGCACATATTCAGGTGCAGACTTGTTATCATCTCCAGTAGCTAATATTTCTACTTTGACTTTACGGCTACCGAACATTTCAAAATATTGTTTTTCAGTATCTTTACCTTCAGTTGCTATGACAAATAATTTTGCACTTCGGCGATCGTGTTTACGGTCTAAAAGTTTTGTACGGTTTATCTTCCTCATAGCTTCGATCAACTTACCGCACTAGATGAAGCCTCTTCATATTCAAACCATCCCAATTTTTTGGGATCACCAAAAAAGGGAATAGAACCAAAACGACCATTCAAATAACCTTTTTCAACCTTAAGATCGGGTCTAACTTTGAATTCTGCCAAAGAATAGCAATCTGATATTCCATTTTTATTTTTTTCAACAAACCATATCTCATCACGTCTCAATAGGTCTAAATCTAATAAATTAGTATCATGAGTTGTAAAAATAAGTTGATTCCCCGTAGATCTATAATTTATTGCAGACTCTACAAAACGTCTAGACAAAAGTGGATGTAATCGTCTATCTAACTCATCAATAAATACAACTTTTTCTACATCTTTTCCTAAAATATACAGAGAGGGAATCAAATTAATTAGGCGCTGTGTCCCTTCTGATTCTTCATCCATAGAAAAATCAATCAAATCTCCATTCTCGTGACGATGACTAGTTTTTAGTTGAGTTAAATTAACCAGACCATTTTTGTCTTTAAATAACAGAAAACGTCCACCTTGAGAGTTCTCAACTGTTGTGACTGAATTTTCTTCTAGTTCCTCAAGAATACTATCCCTAAAGCCTTTGGACATAGTGGGAAAATGATTGTCGAAATCTAGTTCAACCATATCAGTTGATATTGCTTCAATACCTGTTCCAGCAAAAACAAGGAATTTGCTCAGAAAATCTGTAAAGGAATCATCTACAGCCACCCCAACCTCTAAATTTTTGAAATTTGATTCAGCAGGTACAATCATGAGTACATTTTTAAACCAGTTAAAAACTGGCATCAAAATCTCAATCCTGCGATCAATTGCTTCTGTTAAAAAAAGTTGGTTTGGTCTTGTCCCTGTAGCAATAAATTTTAAATTAAGATGTCGGTTGGAATCTTTACCTTTAGTCGCACTTCTTCCCTTAAGTATTATGCCGAACTCAACGCTTGTCTCTTTCTTTGAAGAAGTAGAAGTAAATCGTTCAAAATACATTACCTCTTTTTTTTTGCCTTTAGGAATGCCATGAAGCCATTCTTCAATAATTTGTTCTTTGTTTAATATAAATCCGTAAGAATATTGAGAACCTAGATGAGTAAAAATAAACTCGAACTTACTAGCTTCTTTATCATAATCACCCAGCTTAAATGTAGTTACAGAAATAGATTGATTGCTTCGAGTACCTTTAACAACTAGGCTTTTTACAAAACTCATAGCTTTAATAAGATTTGATTTGCCTGCAGCATTAGCTCCATAAATAGCCGCAATTGGCAATACAGAACGACCTTCTCCTGCTTCATTTTGAGCAAGATGATCACTATGCTGATTATCACTATTAACTGCCACCATACTAAAAGTCACTTCATCTCTGAAGGACAAAAAGTTTTCTATGGTGAATTGAATTAGCATTTTTTAATCAAGCATATTTAGAATTTTGCTTGATTATAGTTTATATGGTTCCTCCAAATGACAATTTAGGAGAAAAAATCTCCTAAATTGTCATTTGGAGGGGTATTTCTTATGAAGTTACTACCACTTAGGGTTTGACAATTAAAATACCGTAGGCATCGGGATTGAGGTATTTGCGAGCGGCGGCTTGGATGTCCTCTTTGGTGATGGATTTAATTAAATCGGGATAGTTTAAAGCCGAATCTAGTGAACCGACAATGCGATCGTAATAGCCATAGATGCCCGCACGTTCTTTGGGGGACTCATTGCCAAAGATAAAGCGATTGGTAACTTGAGTACGGATCTTGGCTAGTTCCTCATCGGTGACAGGAACTTCGTGGAGTTGGCGAATATGCTCGCGAATTGCTTGCTCGACGATCGCTACATCTTCGATATTTAACTTAGCAAACACTTGAAAAGTACCTTGCCAACGCATTGCCGAATTACTGACAGAGATGCGATCAACGATCCGCCGATTTTCGCGTAAGTCTTGTACCATGCGCGATGTGCGTCCGCTCCCCAGAATATTGGCAAGAATGCTCAGAGGATAGGTTTCTGATATTTCCTTCAAACCAGCAACCCGCCATGTCATGCTCAATCTAGCTTGTTTGAGGCTTGTGTCTGTTACTTCACGCCGCACGATTTCTGTAAATGGCTTTTCTGGCGTAAAAGTTGTTTTCGGCTTGAGTTTTGTCTGGGGCTTGGCTTTAGCCTTGGAGCTATCAGCGATGGTCTTCTCTTCGTTTTGTTGCTCAAAGTAATTGGCAATTACGCCGATCGCCTCACTAACTGGTAAATTACCAACAACAGCGATCGTCATATTTTGGGGCACGTACCATTGCCGATGAAACGATCGCATTTGCTCGGAAGTGACTTTTTCAATTACATCAACAGGCCCAAGTACCGCTCGACGGTAGGGTAAACTTTCGTAGGCTAATTCGGAAATATGGCGATAGATTCGGCGATCGGGATTGTCCTCACTGCGCCGAATTTCCTCTAGTACCACATGCCTTTCGCGCTGAAATTCATCATCGGGAATACTTGCCTTGAGGACAATATCTAGCTGCAATGGTGCAAGCTTGGCAAAATCATGGGGAGCTACATTGATATAAAAATGCGTGTAATCTTGACTGGTAGCAGCATTGGTATTGCCCCCGTGGGATTCGATCTCTCGCTCAAATTCACCAAGCCCAAGGCGCTCGCTGCCTTTGAACACCATATGCTCTAAAAAATGGGCCATTCCGTTAATGTTATCGCTCTCAACAGCCGAACCAACATCAACCCAAATACTAAGATTGACTGCATCAATGGGAACTTGCTCGGCAATAACTCTGATCCCGTTGGGCAGAATATATTGAGTTGGTTCCTGAGAAACTACTTGGGTAGCTAGATCGTTGAGAGCACGATCTGGAGCAGCTACATCTAACCGACGCGGAACGACGATCGCTGTCATGGCAAATTTGTTTTTTACTAAATTTTTGACTAAAAAGCAGGATGGCAGGAAATTAAGGTTTTTGTATGTATAAATTTTAGGATTGAGATGGGCGGTACATTGTACCGCCCATCTCAAATGTTATGAAAAGATGACAAACTAAGGAGGTTTTAAGCGAAGTTAAAACCCATATTAAAATTTTACAAACCCGTTCGAGCTGAGGGAAATACCTATTTGAAAATATATCTCAATAATTTTAATTTAAAAAACTAATTAAAAATTAATTAATAGCTACATTTTCTCTAGGGCTTGTAACTTGTAATAGGCTTCGCGCAGAGGCAAGCTTGATGTATTTTCTAGCATAGCAGCAAAATCATAGGATTCTTGGTAAGCAAGTCGTGCTTTTGGCAGATTACCAAAAGATAGGTATAGATCCCCCAGATATCTTTGGATGATAGCCGCTGTTTCTTGATCGCCCATCACTAAAGCTAAGCTGGAACGATTTTGCAATAGTTCTTCAATACGATAGAAGTTTGGTACTTCGAGATAGGCTGCAATAAGGCGATCGCTGGCGACGGACATCAATGGGTAGTTACGATGTTGGCGAGCGAGGGTGAGGGCATTGCCGTAATCTGCGATCGCCGACTTGTAATCATCTAAAGCCATCCGACTATCGCCACTGTGAATGTAGACATAGCCTTCGCCAATGGGCTCGCGAATTGGATATTGCTTGATGGAGGCGTAGTAAAGCTTGATTGCCGCTAGATGATCGCCGTAACGCCCTGCAATTAATCCCTTGTTATTTAGAGCGATCGCCGTATTTAGTCCCTGATCGTTTTGCTCGGACAGGGCGAGAGTAGTTTTATTGAGCTTGGCAACGGGCTCTACATCGCTTTGATTGATGGTCAAACTTGTCAAATTATTCGCGGATTCAATAATCGCTTCCTTGTCCTGCAAGGTATTGCCATAGCCAATTCTTTTGATGAGTGTATCTTGAGCCGCTTTATTGGCTCCGATCATTTCATAGGCATCGCTTACTCTCGCCAAGGTATAGGAAATTGCGGCTTGGTCGTTGACTTGACGGTAATAACCGATCGCATAAAGCCAAGTTTTAATCGCCTCGCGGGGTTTTCCATTCTTCAGTTCGTCGTAACCGCGATCGAGCAAGCGATCGGCTTCATCTCTGACAGATCGATTTTCTGGGTTGACTGTTGCTTGCTGAGCTTGAGTTGGCATCGGCACGACGATCGCCCCCACAAAGGCAGCGAGAATTGTTGCGCCAATATTAGCAATTGACATTTTCTGACGCTTTCTATACATATCCCTACATCCTCACCAAAAGGTGCACACATTGTAGCGACTAAAAAGCAGTTTTTTCTAGAATTTTTCTGACTTTCTACAACTTTCTATGACTTTTTCTGACAATTTATCCAAAGCCATAATTATCTATAAGTAGCTAGGCGCAATTAGATATAAAGCCCCAGAGGCTGTAGCGCACGCTGCGCGTGTGCTACAGCCTCTAGGGCTTTATATCTATTCCCTAAGAAGAGAGGGTTTAGCGTTTCTTTTTCCCCTTTGCCGTGATCGTTTCAGACTGGGCAATTTCCGCATCTAGTATGGTTTGCCCAGTGGCCGCGAGAAATACATCATCCAAACTAGGACGCGATTGAGACAGGCTGAAGACGCTAATATCAACCGCTGCCAACATATTTTGAATTTCGCTAATGGCATTGGCCTCGGGGGTGACGAATAAGTTAACGGCATTCCCCTGCGCTGAATTAATTGTAATGCTCTGGACGATGGGGAGCTGTTGCAAAATCTTCTGGGCATGTTCAGCCTCATGACGCTCCGCAAACTCGCGAATCCTGATGGTGATGCGATCGCCACCTACCTTAGCTTTTAATTCGTTAGTCGTACCTTCGGCAATAATTTTGCCCCTATCGATAATGGCAACGCGATCCGCAAGCGCATCAATTTCTTCGAGATAGTGGCTGCTGATCAGTACCGTTACCCCCGATGCGCGTAATTTTCGCAAGAACTCCCAAATTGCGATCCGACTTTGGATATCTAGCCCCACGGTTGGCTCGTCAAGGACTAATACTGAGGGTTGATGTAATAAACCTGCGGCAAGATCTAGACGCTTTTTCAGTCCGCCTGAATAGGTTCCCGATAGTTTATCTGCGTAGGGTTCTAACTGTAATAAATCCAATACGCTGTCAATGCGATCGCGAATTTGTCTGGGAGGGATGTGATATAAAGCCGCCTGAAACGCCAATAGTTCTCTTCCTGTCAAAACTTTATCGAGAGCTACCTCCTGCGCCACGTAGCCCAATTGGTTGCGAATTGCTCTTACTTCCCTTACCCCAGCAACTTCGATCAAGCCTGAATCTGGTGCAGTCAGAGTACAAAGGCAACGCATCGTTGTCGTTTTACCTGCCCCATTAGGGCCCAGCAGACCATAGATTTGCCCCTGCGTAACATTTAGAGAAATTCCATCTACGGCAACAGTCTCGCCATAAGCTTTCTTGAGGTTTTCAATTCGTACTGCCTGCATGGATTTATCTAAAATATTGATTTCTATCTAAATTATTCTATCTAAATTAGTAGTTCGGCATAAAAAAGCTGAAACCAGAGAGCGTACCATCCGCTACGCGGGCGGTACGCTCGTCTAGGTTTTAAGTTTACTTATGCTTAGCTACTTAATCATTTTAACCGTGACGTTCTTAAAACGGCAATAAAATCTTCAGTTTTTTTCGCGATCGCTACTTAAAAGAGTTTTTCAATATTTATGAGGCTCCTTTTTATTGTTTCAAGAGCAGAGAATATCACAAACAAGAAAACTGCCTTATAAAAGCTCGGCGAAATCCTATTATTTCGTATGATTATTTCTGTTTTGAACTACTTGAATATCGTACTCCCGATAATTTATTGGGGATCGCGACAAAAGCAAACTTGTTTTCTAAGTTTTCTGGAACGCTTAATACTTTTGAAATCATCAAACTTATCCCATGATGCCGCGATTTTACATGACAGCCCTAAATGATTCGTGAAAGGTTATATAACTTACTAGCTATGCATCCTGAAGTGCAAAGTCTTCAATTGATTTGGCGATCCCCAGCTATATATGCGTCGCAATATATTATGTCGAAATGTATTTTTAAGTTAACTTTGATTTCATTCTTGAATATGGTTTTGAATACAAATCTATTATTTTATTAACGGGGATTTCGAGCGAATTAAATTTACCAGTTTGAGCTACCAGTTTAAGTCAATCCAATAGGTGTATTTGCTAAGTTTAATATAGGGGTAAGAAGAAGATTATGCTAACAATGAATCGTACTTTGGACGAAAAAATTGCCGTTATTGATCGCGTTTATCTGAACGATAGCGATATTTACAACTTAGAGCGTTTTGCTAGTGGTTTTTCCCTACGAGTCAAGACTTACAATCTGCTCCGCGATCGCGCTGATGAAATCACAATTCGCGCACTGCAACTCTTGGCTCAGCAGTATCCTGAATTGGTTCAAAAACAATTGCAACGCTGCAAATATGACATGTCAAATATGATTCGCTATGCATCACTAGCTGTTTTGCGTGATGACGAACTATTTTTCCGTGAAGCTTTGATGGATTGGTTGGCAAATATTATTAATTCCTATCAAATTGCGAAGGAATGTTCTACGGCTTATCGTCTGTTGCAAACCGTTATTGATGAGAGACTACCCGCAGAATGTGCAGCCTTGGTAAAGCCCTATTCCGATATGGCTGTCTCCTCATTGCTCAATGCCTAATGCTTAAGTGATAGCAATTTCCTGAAGTGAGCCAACACTTCAGGAAATTAAAAAACAAACCCAGTGAGGTTTTGAGATTTCCAAAATGGCAACGCCATTTTGGAAATTACTATCAGATCGGCGTTTCAAGAGAACGCCCTCATAATTTTTATGTTGCAGTATTCTCACAAGTTTTAGTTTTTTGGAGAAGATGCTATGGATACCCATGCCCCCACCACCATCGATCGCAAATCTACAGAAATAGAGCGTCAGGCGGCGCTACATCAAATCTATACCCAAGTGCTAGAACGTCAGCCCTATGAGTACGAGCGTAGAGCAATTGCCAAGATTGAGAAAGAATTCCTTAAAGGAAAACTAGGCGTTCGACATTTCATTGGCGAATTCATCATGTCATCGGTCTATCTCAACAATTTTTATGTGGGCTGCTCGAATCTTAAATTTGTAGAATTTAGTTTTAAGCATCTCCTTGGTAGAGCGATCAAAGGACATGAAGAGATCGCCAAGTATATCAATTTGTTGATGATGGAAGGTGTAGCTGCTTTTTTTAACGAAATTCTTGGCTCTGAAGAATATCGCAAGGCCTTTGGAGGGTTCACGATTCCCCATGCGCGGGAGATCAATTTCTACGAGTCACCTCGCAACTACCTGCAAACAAATCTCTTGCAGCATGAACATTTTGGTCAAAGAGGAAAAGTAATTCCTACGATTTACTGGCAAGAACTAAAAATGGACTGCGAAACGGGGACTTGTGTGATGCCAGATGCAAAAATTGAGGAACATCAGATGCCTCAATCTGTTAGAGAATCTAAGGGAAAAGCCGCCGTTTCTCAGGAGTTAACTGAGGAGATTGAAGAGCTTTTACAGATGCTTCAACATAGTGACGCTAGACAGGTCTTACAGAATATGAACGAGAATCAACGGGAGCTACTTCGTAATTTAGCTAAGTAATTTAGCTAAGTAATACCAATTCCCAAAATGGCGTTGCCATTTTGGGAATCTCAAAACCTTATACAAAATCACAAAATGGCTACGCCATTTTGTGATTTTAAAACCCTTACTGGGTTTGGTTTGCAATTTCCAAAAGTGTAGCCACACTTTTGGAAATTGATATTACTGGGTTTGGTGTTTAATTCACAAAATTGTTGCCACACTTTCGTGAATTAGTATAATTAAAAACTAAAACCAGAGAGAGTAACGCCCGCGTAGAGAGCGTTACTCTCTCTGGTTTTAGCTACTTAGCTGAGTTTGTAAGGTCTAGGAAAATAAAAGTTTAAGAAGAATTTATCGATTTAATAAACTTCGCTTAACCTGATTGTGTCGAGAAACACATAGGATAGCAAATGTGTACCTCACGCTGATATGACATATACGTTCTCAAGCTTCGATCTTAACTCCACAAACTCTGTAACTGACTGGCGGCGATCGCTCGAAGAAATTTATCGCGGTCGCACCATGCACACTTACAAAAGTGGTCAAATTATCCCCATGTATCCCCATGAAGTGTGGGTAGTTTGTCGCGGAGTTGTCCAATTAAATACTTTGCATCCCTCTGGCGATGAAGTTCTAGTCGGATTTGCAGTACAAGCAATGCCCTTCGGCTTGCCCCTGACGAACTTAGAACCCTACCAAGCGATCGCTCTATCAGATGTTGACTTGATGCGGTTTACGCTGATCGAACTCGAGCAGTCTCCGCAACTTTATCAGGGGATTTTGCAGCATCTCAATCGCCGACTTCAGCAAACTGAGGCTTTATTGGCTCTCGTAAGTAATAAGCGAGTTGAAGAACGTCTCCGCCAAATTTTACTTTTGCTTAAACAAGAAGTAGGAGTAACGGTTGATGAGGGAACTCGGTTAACTGTGCGTCTTACCCATCAGCATCTTGCCAGTGCGATTAGCAGTACCCGTGTCACGGTAACTAGAGCAATGAAATTGTTACAGGACGAAGGCTGGCTCAAAGTTGATCGCGATCGGCATATCATTTTAGTTTAGAAACTTAGTCTAATACCGATTCCCAAAATGGCAACGCCATTTTGGGAATCTCAAAATCTTACTGGGTCTGTTTTTTAATTCACTGAAGTATTGTCACACTTTCGTGAATTGGCATATAAACCTAAAACCAAAGGTAGTACCAGCCGTGTAGCGGCTAGTACTCACTCTAGAAATAATAAAGCCTTGCTCAGCAAGGCTTTATTATTTCTAGAGGTATTATTTACTACTTCTTGAGAATAGTAACGACAAGAGCAGTACCATCGGTTACGGGCTTGACACCTTCTGGATAGGCAATTTCACTGACGTGAACGCCTTTACCAATATCGAGCCCAGTGATATCGATTTCAAAGCTCTCAGGGACATTAGTAGGGGCGCAAGCTACACGAACGTAGTTCTTGATTGTATCTACAGAGCCACCGCCAACTTTTACACCGACAGGTACGCCAACGAAGTGGAGAGGAATGTCTACTTCAATTTTTGACTGGGACTCGATCGCAAAAAAGCTGAGGTGATAAATCGAATTCTTGTAGGGATGATTTTGCACTTCACGCAATAATGTTTTGCCTTTGAAGTCACCGTCAGTTACATTTACTTCGATTAATGTGTTATTAATCGTCGCTTCCCGTAACAAAGTAGTTGCTTCTTTAGCATCTAAAGCGATCGAAATCGACTCAGCCCCTTTATGTCCATATACAGTGGCAGGGATTTGACCATCACGACGAAGTGCGCGATTGTTTGCGGGTGGACGGGTGGTAGCGTTGATTTGTAATTGCATTTTTTTGTAACTTTATGATTGCTTAATGGCTTTTAGCCGCTAGTGATGAGCTATTGGCTTTTAATTTGTAGTGGTCATTACCTAGATTTAACCCAGAAGCTAAAAGCTAAAAGCTAAAAGCTAAAAGTTAAATCTAAGCTTTCAACAAACCACGTTTTGGTCCATGGATTGGGTCTTCCACGATGATCGTTTGCCCTCGGCTTGCGCCTAGGGAGATAATTGCGATCGGAGTTCCTGTCAAATCGGCAAGGAACTTAAGATAGTCCTTTGCCTCTGAGGGTAACTCCTCGACGGTTTTACATTCACTAGTCGATCGCCGCCATCCTGGCAAAGTCTCGTAGATGGGGATCGCCCTAGCAAAGGCGCGTGCATCACTGGGGAAATCGCGCACGACTTGACCATCTAGTTCATAGGCAATACAGACCTTGATTTCTTCGAGATCATCGAGTACGTCAAGTTTGGTAACAGCGAGACAATCAAGTCCATTAATGCGAACCGCATAGCGACCGATTACGCCATCAAACCAACCACAACGGCGCTTGCGTCCCGTGGTTGTGCCAAATTCGGCTCCACGCTCACCGATCTGGTTGCCAATCTCATCATGGAGCTCGGTGGGGAAGGGACCTTCGCCAACGCGAGTTGTATATGCTTTGGCAACGCCGATGACGCGATCGATGGAAGTTGGTCCCACTCCTGCACCAATACAGGCTCCGCCTGCAACGGGATTGGATGAAGTGACGTAGGGATAGGTGCCATGATCGAGATCCAGCAATGTGCCCTGTGCGCCTTCAAACAAAATATTGCGTCTCTCACGGATTGCTGCATCAATTTTGAGGGATGCATCAACTACATGAGGACGGAGGCGATCCGCATAGCCACGATATTCGGCAATAATTGCTTCAGCATCGAGCGGTTCTAAATTATAGAGCTTTTGTAAAACAATGTTTTTTTGCTCGATCGCCCAACGCAGCTTTTTCGCTATGCGTTTCTCGTCCATTAAGTCAATGATCCGAATGCCAACCCGCTCAGATTTGTCAGCGTAGGTTGGACCAATTCCTCGTCCCGTAGTACCAATCTTGTGTTCGGCTCGCTGATCCTCGGAGGCGCGATCTAGAACACGGTGATAAGGCATGGTCACATGGGCGGTTTCCGCAATAAAGAGGTTATCCGTTGATATACCCAAATCTTTGAGTCGATCCACTTCTTCTAGAAGCACCTTCGGATCGATCACTGTGCCACTGGCAATGATGCATTCCGTTTTGGGATACAGGATTCCCGAAGGAATCAGGTGTAGCTTAAAGGTGCGATCGTTGACGACGACCGTATGTCCTGCATTATTACCGCCTTGGTAGCGAACAACGACATCTGCGGAGCGGCTCAGCAAATCGGTGATTTTGCCTTTACCTTCATCACCCCACTGTGCCCCAATAACAATTACATTAGCCAAGAGTCTTGCTGCTCAATAAAATCTCACAATCGTTTATTATTGCAAAAGATTGCATTGTTTGTCAATGTCTTGAACGAGCTTTTTTAGCCTTAGCAATACCTAGTTTTTTCATTGAAGGATTAGAGATTGCGGCGCGAAGTGCCGCAATCTCTAATCCTTCAATGGGAAGGGATTATCTATCTAGATTGAATGATAGATGATCGATTAATGGGCGATGCATAGTAACTATAACTTGCCTAAGCTTTAAGTAATTCGATCGCGGACTCTGCGGCGGCAAGCCCTGAATGATAGGCTGCTTCAATATTCTTACCTGCACACCAATCACCAGCGCAGATTAGCGGTAATGGAATTGCTGTGGATAAGCAAGAAACACCTAAAGACTCTTCGGCGAGGGCATAGCGCCAACGATGTACTTGCCACCATTCGGGACTAGCTAGCCATTTTGCTAATAATCTCCCCACTTGGTTGAGTAAAGGTTTCCCAGCAATTTCCAAATCGGGCTCTTCCATAGATTGCTTCGCAAAGTCGGCGGTGCTTTGGAGTACAAATACTGGTTGGATAGCTTTATCTGAATGTTTGCTACTGTCGTAGCTAATCCAATCAAGAATTGGATCGTTAATACAGCGAATAGCCTGCCATTCTAAAGGAACAGAATTACTGGCATTGTAGCCAGCCATAATAGTGACGCTAGGCGCAAAGGTAACAGACTGCACCGCGTGCAAAAAGTTGGGAGCCGCCGCAAGCACTTCTTCAAATATTGGGAGAAATTGGGGGGCGGGAATGGTGGAGACGATCGCCGCAGTTTCCAATAATTCTTGGCGATCGGTTACTAGCTGCCATTTGTCGTCTTTGTGACTGACACTAACGATACGAGCATTATTAATGATCGGGATTTCATGGGCAAGATATTTGGCGATCGCGGTCATACCCATTGGACAGCAGTAACGGGTGTGTCTTGCATCTGCTTCTGGGGCGATCAATCCCGATGCCGAGAGCTGATAGACATCACGAGTCCATTCTTGCACGATCCCCCTATCCTGTAGTTTACGCACAAACCTACCAAAACTATCACTCTTCACTGAAATTAGTTGCGCACCATGATCGACCCAAGTGCCTTGCAAACGTCTAGTTGCCATACGTCCTCCGACCCCTGCGGATTTCTCGACAATGGTTATATCTAGCCCTGCTTGCTTCAGTTGTTGGGCACAGGTTATACCAGCTATTCCTGCGCCGATCACGATTACATCTTTCATACAGTTTCAGTTCATGCCTCTTGAAGAGCTTAGCTCATCTTTAATTAATCGCAACCATCAAAAATAGTTTTTCATCACCTCCTTGAAATAAGTTGGGATGAAAAAATAAGCAGTTCAGCCAAAATCAGAGAATGTACCGATCGCTAAGCGGTCGGTACATTCTTCTCGGTTTTCTGAGCTGATTATTAAATCTATAGTGTATCCTGTATTTTCTCACCGTCATGATATGCAGCGAACAATACAGGACAGGTTTTGCCCCATGCGATCGCGCCATTGGCATCGAGACAAATTGCCCCAAAATCGCGATCGCGACTCTTTGCCTCAGCAATCGATTTTTCGACCGCTTGCTGAAGTGTCATCCCATCAGTGACTCGCACCACTACTCTAGTGGCAAATCCTTCATCGAGGATATCTTCGCCAACACCCGTACAGCTTACGCCTGCAAGTTTGTTAGCGTAGTTACCCGCAGGGGTTGCCGAGTCGCTGACTCGACCGATGCGCTCGAAACCTCTTCCGCCTGTGGATGTCCCCACACAAATGCTGCCATATCGATCTAGTACCACTGCACCGATCGTTCCCATTGCCACATCTGCCATCTTGCGAGTGAAGTTAGTTTTGCGCTCCTCTACCCATTCCGCAAGGCGTTCATCGGTGAGGGGATTGTAAATCGGGATGCCCAATTCGCGAGTAAGCTCCGCCGAGCCATAATCAGATAAAACGCGATCGTCACTAGTCTGCAAATGCTTAGCCAGATCAATGGGGTTTTTAACTCTTGCCGTATTGATGACACCACTGAAACTTTGGCGATCGCCATCCATAATCGAGGCACTCATGCGGATTTGCCCATCGGACTGCAATACGGAACCAGTTCCCGCATTAAAACGAGGATCGTCTTCCAGCATTTGACAAGCCTTGACGACAGCATCGATCGCCTTCGCGCCATCGAGCAACATCGGGTAAACGGTTTCAAGAACGGCAAATAGAGATTTGCGGACAGGTTCATAGCCGCCTTTACTTTCGACCGTGCTACCTGCGCCGCCATGAATAATGATTTTTGGTTGCATTTTTTATTTGGTAATTGGTAATTGGGGATGGGTAATTGGGGATGGGCGATTGGCGGTTAGCTTTTAGCGATTAGCTTTTAGCGGTTAGCTTTTAGCGGTTAGCTTTTAGCGGTTAGCTTTTAGCGGTTAGCTTTTTAAAATGGGAATTGGGGTTTCATTATCATTATTTAGATGTGACTTTTGATTCTCAATCACCAATCACCAATCACCAATCACCAAAAAGCTAACAGCCAACAGCTAACAGCTAACAGCCAACAGCCAACAGCTAACAGCTAACAACCAACAGCTAACAGCTAACAGCTAATAGCCAACAGCTAATAGCCAAAACCCCTACAATTCTCCAAATCCCTTTTTCTTTTTCTTCTTTTTGCCATAGGCAGGATTGCCTGATGGGGCTTGGTTGCCCATACCGCCCATTCCAGGGAAACCGCCGCCACCCATATTGGGCATTCCAGGGAAACTTGGCATCTTGCCCTGTCCCATTTGCTGCATCAAATCTCTCATCCTCTGGAAATCAGCCACGAGCTTAGTCACATCCTGAAGCTTGTAACCCGAACCATTGGCAATCCTTTGTTTGCGGCTAGGACTCTTGGCAATGAGGTTAGGATCCTTGCGTTCTTGTTTTGTCATCGAAGAGATCATCGACTCACAACGTTTGAGTTGCTTTTCGGCTTCTTGGATTTGTGCATCGTTGATTTTCATTCCTGGAAGCATCTTTAACATTCCCCCAAAAGAACCCATGTTTTTCATCATGCGAGTATTTTTGAGGAAGTCGTCAAAGTCAAACTGAGCTTTCAGGATCTTTTCTTGGAGATTTGCTGCGTCGGTGAAATCAATTTCTTCCTGAGCTTTCTCAACCAGAGTCAGTACGTCGCCCATGCCCAAAATCCGTGAAGCCATCCGTTCGGGATAGAAGGGTTGTAATGCTTCGACCTTTTCGCCGACACCGATAAATTTAATGGGCTGTCCCGAAATCTGCCGTACCGATAGCGCTGCACCACCGCGAGTATCGCCATCCATCTTGGTCAAAATTGCGCCTGTAATCCCAATCTCATCATGGAAGGTGCGTGTCAGTGTTGCCGCCTCTTGTCCTGTCATCGCATCGACGACTAGAAGTACCTCATTGGGCTTTATCGTATCTTTAACGCGCTTGAGTTCATCCATCATGTCGCGATCGATCTGCAAGCGTCCCGCCGTATCGATAATGACGGTATTAACGCCCAATTCCTTCGCCTTTGCCAAACCTTGACGGGCAATCTCGACAGGATCGGCATCGGCTCCCATTTCAAAGACTGGCACGTTGATTTGTTTGCCGAGGGTCAGCAACTGATCGATCGCGGCGGGACGATATACGTCAGTCGCTACGAGTAAAGTCGTGCGATCGAGTTTGCGTAAATGTAAAGCTAATTTGGCGGTAGCAGTCGTTTTACCCGTACCCTGCAAACCTGCCATCAAAATTACTGTGGGGGCGTTGCTTGCCTCGGCAAGCGGTACATTTGCCTCGCCCATCGTCCTGACCAATTCGTCATAAACGATCTTGATAAATTGCTGATCGGGGCGCACACCTGCGATTACATCAGCCCCTTGAGCCTGTTTGGAGATTTCTTCGACAAATTCTTTGACAACCTGTAGGTTGACATCTGCCTCTAAGAGCGCCCTGCGTACCTCACGAATCGCGCCCTGTATATTGGATTCAGAGATTTTGTCCTGTCCGCGTAACTTTTTCCAAGCCGCCTCAAATTTATCGGCGATTTCATCAAACATATCTAGTTTTGCTTTTGCTTTTGGTTCTAACTACTAATTTACCGTTACCACCGTTACATTGATCGCGATCTGTGAAAATTATGGCGGCGATCGCTATATTCAAAGATTGAGTCAGGGCTATTGATGTTGTTTAACCTAAAGCCTATTTCGTATAAGCACTTAGAAAAACTAATTGGTTTCTCATATCTTCAGCAGATTTTTGGCTGATCAATTTTAGCAATCCGCGTAATTGTTCTCCAATTGAATAGCGCTGTTGTGGAACAAGGATGATTCCACTATGCTCCATATCTTTTGCTAGAAAAATATGGTGAAGTTGCTGAAAATCCCCCATATTGAAACTATATATAACTCTTCTCTGTTCCGTTGCCCAAATTAGTTGTTCTTCGTCAGAGAAGCTAAATCTTGCAGCATCAGTCACTGTAATTACGTCAATATTAGACTTTCTGAGAGCTAAAACTAAAGCAATTTGAAGAGCATCTTCATCTAAATAAAGGCGAATTTGACTCATCGATTTGCGTAACTTGCTTCTAAATGGGCAAAGTCTTGATAGTAATTAGTGATTTCTAAGTCAATCAGTTCTTTATTGGAATAGTAGTAAGCAAGGGCAGCATATACCTTTGCTAGATCTAGATGTGGTCTTTGCTGAATGATTTCCTCTGGTTTCATTCCCGCATTAAAATCCACTGCGATCGTCTGTACGGTGGTTCTTGTGCCAGCGATGCGAGGACGACCACCACAAATTCCATGAGTTTGGGTAATTAGAGTACTGATGTCAACAATTGTTTGCATAGTTAACTCACTAAGATTTTCTAATAATTACTATCTTAGAGCCTGTTTGAAATGTCTCGCAAAGGCTTTGTGTATCAATGAAGAAAATTCAAGCTAAAATCGTGATATTAAGCTGTGAGTCTCCAAGCCATGATCCAAACTTTAACTGAGGGCGATCGCGAACATATTGTTAGGCAATTTGTAACGTGGGAGCAGTTCCAAGCATTGGAATCTGCTTTTGCAGATATTGATGGTGTGCGCCTGACTTATTGTGAGGGAGTTTTAGAAATTTTAGGTATCAAACGACCTGATGAAATGATCCGTACTCTGCTTGGAGCATTGTTAGGGCAGTATTTCATGATCAAGCATATTTGGTTTGTTTCTACTGGCGCATATACCCAGTCTTTGCAAGGACGCACCAACTTTCAAGCGGATTTGTCCTATAACTTTGATACGGAGAAAGAGATTTCGGATTTGTGTATTGAGGTGGTGGTGACGAGTGGTAATGTCGCTAAGCTCAGAAAATATCAATTGCTAGAGGTTCCTGAAGTTTGGTTTTGGGAAGATGGGAAGATTAGTGTTTTTTGCTTGCGGTCTGGGGATTATGTGCAGAGTTCCCATAGTTTATGCTTGCATGATTTGGATATTGAGCATTTGGAGCAATGTCTGTTGATGGATTCTCAGTTAGATGCAATGTTAGCTTTGGCTGAAAGGTATAGATAGTTTTTTATGGATTCAGTAAGTATTGTTACTAACAGTTCAACAAAAATTAAAGGTAGGAACTTAACAACTAAATGTAGGAACTTAACAACGTGCAAGTTAACAACAGTATTGATCAAGTGATTTTTGAAGAAAGAGATACTCAAATCTTCAATATCCCTGATACAAAAACTAAACTATCAACCTTACAGAACTACTTTTTCCCTCGACTGGAGATGTTGCTACGCTATACCCTTAATATTGTGGCGGAGGTATATGATGTCAATCCATATGAAAGAATGACCTTTGTTTACTGTCCAAATCATCGAGACAAAGCAAAGGAAAACAAAGACTTTGGAATGGTTCATATTGGAGTTGGAGCAAAACGCGGTGATAAACCTCTCAAAATTATCAAAAGAAATGGACAACCTTTTTCCTTTCATCCAACTTACCTAACTTTCAAGGTGTTACCTAGTGGAACAATTCATGCTGAGTTATTACCATTTAGGCAAGGAGTTGATGATGCTTATGTATCAAACATTTCAGGGATTATTGAAAAGTACAGTGATGTGCTAATGCCGATTTTATCGCTGGCACACATTTCACATAAAACATATAATCCCTTCTATGAATTTCTCCCTTTGTATAAAGCAATTTCACCTGAAGAAGTGGGTTATAATGGGATAAAACTTGTATCACCTAAATATTACTTTCCTGTTGATTCTAATCGAGGTTTATATGAATTGATTGTTGCATTCACACTTTTATATGCTTTAGCAGAGTCGTTCATCTGTATTGGGGAAGGAAAAGAACCCAATCTTGGCAAGATGCTCGAACAGTTTAAAGAATGGTATATCAAACTTGAAAATTACGAAGAAGATAAAGAGGAAGATATAGAAGAAGATTTTGAACTTTTAGAAATATCTGACCTTGATAGTTATTCTTTTGTGCGTGCAGGTAAATGGTGGTCTGTTTTGGCTAGAGATAAATGGAAATGTCTTAGTTGTGGTAGATCCGCAAGAGAAGATAGCGTTTTATTGGAAGTTGACCACATCATTCCGCGCTCTAAAGGAGGCTCTGATGACATCATCAATCTACAAACCCTCTGTAAAAAATGTAATATTGGTAAAAGCAACAAAGATAGTACAAGATTATGATCCAGTTATTTTAAGAGATCGCCTCTTGATGGGATATGTATTGATATGTATTAGGCGATCGCAGTTTATAGAGATTGAGTTGAGGGCGATCGCTTTTTGATGGGTGTGATGTAGGCGATCGCGGGTTGTTGAGTATGAGTTACTGGTGATCGCTTTTTGGTGGATTTTGTTTTAGGTGATCGCGAGTTTTGAGATTGAGTTGGGGGCGATCGCTTTTTGATGGATTGTGTTTTAGGCGATCGCAGGTTGTTGAGATTGAGTTGAGGGGCGATCGCTAGTTATCTTGGACTAGATTAAGCAATAAAATTGTTAATATTGTAGTAACTAACCACGAAAAATTATGACAAAGATAGAGCTAATCGAAAAGCAAATCGCTGATCTTGACTATGACTCATTTGCACAATTGCGTGAATGGTTTATTGAATTTGATCAAGCGATTTGGGATAAAAAACTCGAATCAGATTCTAATTCTGGCAAACTTGACTTCCTGATCAATGCTGCACTTGTTGAACATCAATCAGGGGAAACGATAGATCTGTGAAACATAAAACAGCATCCAGCTTTTGGAAGTATTACGAGAATCTACCAACAGATATTTGCGACCTTGCTGATAAAAACTTTCAGCTATTGAAAGATAATCCTTCGCATCCATCCTTGCAGTTTAAAAAAGTTGGGAAGGTATGGTCTGTAAGAGTTGGGTCTAATTACCGAGCGATCGCTACCCAGATTGAAGAGGGATATTTATGGATTTGGATAGGTACTCATGCTGAATATGATAAATTGCTGAGATAGGTGCTAAATATGTTAACAAATTCAGTAAAACTTCTAGATGTAGTAGCTCTAACTATCGATCTTCCCCAAGATAATCTATGGCGCGGACAGGTTGGCACAATCGTTGAAATACTTGCCAATGATCAAGCCTTTGAAGTCGAATTTAGCGATCGCAATTGAGTTGAGAGGCGATCCTCGTATTCACTGCAATTATAGAAACTGGTATAATCCAAGAATCAGTTTTAGCAAATTCGAGCCATGTTGTTTGATTGGGATGAGGAAAAAGCCAAAAGCAATCTTGCTAAACATGGAATCTCTTTCGATGAAGCCACTTCTGTATTTGACGATCCCTTATTTTTAACCTTTTCCGATCCAGAACACTCACTTCAAGAACAACGTTTTCTTATTATGGGAGAATCAGCGAGAGGAAGATTACTAGTTGTTTCTTACACTGATCGCAAAGATATCACACGTCTAATTAGCGCCCGTACAGCCACTCGCAAAGAACGTAAAGCATATGAATCAGAACTTTGAAATGGAAGATGATTTACGCCCCGAATACGACTTTACTCAACTCACTGTTGTTGCTCGTGGGCAAGGTAGGAAGCGATTGCCAATCACTGTGCAACTAGATCCCGATGTTGCAAAACTTTTCCCAGATTCAGGAGCCGTTAATGAAGGTTTGCGCTTATTAATGAGACTGATTAAACAATCTCCATCTCAACCAAATGAACAGTCTTTAACAACATATAGCAATTTGTAAATATTGCCTTTCACATATTTTAGTCGATCTTCTCTTGATAGGCTATGTATTAGGCGATCGCAGATTGTTGAGATTAAGTTAGGGGCGATCTCTTTTTTGTTGGAATTTAGGCGATCGCGTTTTTAGAGATTGAGTTGGGGCGATCGCCTTATCTTAAAAAACGATGCTAATATGAATTTAATCTACTCTGTAAGGAGTCAACTGTATGGCTAATATTACTTACGATGAACTTTTTGGAGCAGTGTTAACCCTGCCACCTCTATACAGAGCAATGCTTGCCGAACATCTTCTTAATAGTCTTGACGCAGTTGATCCTCAAGTTGAACTAGCTTGGGGTACAGAAATAACAAATCGCATAGAGGCTATCGATGCAGGTAAAGTCGCATTAATTCCAGCAGATCAAGTATTTCAGAAACTTAGGAATCGATAATGTTGCTTGAATTTGATCCTAATGCACAATTGGAACTTGAGGAAGCAACCTCATACTATGACAGCATTAATCGTAAACTAGGCAATACTTTTATTGATGCAGTCGAACGGACACTGAATCGTATTGTTCAGTTCCCCGAAGCATGGACACCAATGATTGCAAGCACAAGACGCTGCCACGTTGACGGATTTCCCTATGGCATTGTTTACAGAACCTACAATGAGCGCATCCAAGTTTTAGCTGTAATGCATTTGCAGCGCGAACCACGATATTGGATAAACAGAATTCAAGAGTGATGATAATAAAGTTGTTGAAATACTTGCAGATGGTCAAGCCTTTGAAGTCGAATTTAGCGATCGCAATGGTCGCACATACGAATCTCTAGGATTAACTCCAGAAGAATTTATGATCCTACGTTTCGAGCCAATATTACCTAATTCAAAAGCTCAACTAATTACTGTATGATCGCTTTTTGATGGGTTGTGATTTAGGCGATCGCAGATTGTTGAGATTAAGTTAGGGTCGATCGCTTTTTTGTTGGAATTTAGGCGATTGCGGGTTTTTGAGGTTGAGTAGAGGGCGATTTTTGATGGGTTGAGTTTTAGGCGATGCAAGTTAGAATGCTATAAGTACCTGTAATTAGGACTATAAAATCATGTCAACACAACAAGTCACCTTTCAAGAATGCAATACCCACTTCGCACAAATTTTTGAACGAGTATTAAAAAATCACGAAGTCATTTCAGTTTATAAAGAGCCAGAGCAAGGCATCGTCATACTAGACGCAAAAGAATATAGCAGTCTAGTCGAAACCTTGTACTTATTAAGCAATACTGCCAACCGCGATCGCTTATATCAAGGCATCTTACAACATCAACAAGGTCAAGTAAGAGAAATAGATGTTAAAGCTTACTTGGACTGAAAATGCCTTAAAAGACTTAGATTGGTGGCAACAGAACGACATCAAGATGCTGAAAAAGATTATCCAAATCTGTCTTGAAATTTGTAAAAACCCTACAACAGGATTGGGAAAGCCAGAACCTTTGAAATTTGAACTACAAGGTTACTGGTCTAGACGCATCAACCAAGAACATCGCATTATTTATGCTTTTGATGAAAACCAAGTGACCATTACCCAGTGCAGATTTCATTATCACAAATAGTCGGGTGAAGCGGCGATCGCTCTTTAATTAGGTTGAGTTTTAGGCGATCGCAGATTGTTGAGATTGATTTGAGGCGATCGCTTATTCCCAAAAATCAATATTGACAATAGAGTCAGTATCTTTCTCAAACTCCCATTCGTTAGGGAAAGTAAAACCTTTTGACTGATATTCTTTGCGATTATGCTTTACAGCAAATCGCAAAGCATCACTAAAATGTTCATCCCAATAGCTTTTGAGACTGGGATAGTTATTAAGTAATACCTCAAACTATTTCCTATTGACTGCGTTCTAATAATGCTACCCAGAGACGACGGGAACCAATTTGAGAACTATAAAATAGCAAATCGATTAACAATTTTAAGGCTAGTCGCTGAATCGCATCGGGTTTAGCCTGTTCCTCTTCTGCCATGCGTTCTTGATACAGACTATTAAAGCGATCTAGATAATCGCCGAGAATCGGTTCGCGGTAGGGAGGGTGTTTGAGAGCAGTACATTTCTCTAATTGAGCGACCGCATTACGAATAGCAAACTGCTGCTGCGCTGCTAAGGTACAACTGATTAAAGTCATGGCCCTTGCCTCATCAACATCTAGTTTTTTGCGCCCCTTCCCCTTGCGTAAGGGACTAGCCTGCCGTAACCGCCATAGAGTAATGCGATCGCTTAAAATCTCCTCCAAACCCAACTTTTCCGCAACCGCCAGCATTTCATCGGAGCCAATCCCCGTTAGAGCTTCCAAGGACAGCAGCACCAAATCCAGATGCGCTTTGATTGCCTGTAACTGAGGCAATTCTGGATCGTCAAAAGAAGGTGCAGGTTGGTTCATGAGTCAGAACTGGATTTAATTTGCGGTAAAGGAGGCAAGGGTAAAGGGCGATGTTTACCTCTTGAGTTTTCAGCAAGAGCTTTTGGTACATTGTCAAGCAAGGTAATATCTCCTAATTTACTGCTTAACTTGTCGCTTGCTAGATCGATCGCTTCCCCACGAGAAGCACTCCTTGCCCTGCCTTGAGTTGCCCAAGCCTGCATGAAACTAATCTGTTCTCTCGCTGTACTTGCTAGGGGATAGGTTTCCTTGATAGCGCCTAAAATATCCTCAGTACTAACGTCACGCTGTTCGTGGAAAGCGCGATACATCCCTTCAACGATCGCCTGTTCTATTTCCGCACCGCTAAATTCCTTAGAGATAGCAGCCATGCGATCAATATCAAAACTAGGTAACTCGGTCGGACGAAAACGTTTTAAGTGGAGTAAAAAGATTTCTTTCCGTTCTTCATAGGTGGGCAAATTAATAAAGAAGAGTTCGTCAAACCTTCCCTTTCGCAATAGCTCAGGGGGCAAGGCATGGATGTTATTGGCCGTTGCTACCACAAATACTGGGCTAGACTTCTCTTGCATCCAAGTTAACAGGGTTCCTAAGACCCGTTGACTGGTTCCCGAATCGCCCATACTATTCGCAATTCCACCGAAGGCTTTATCAATTTCGTCAATCCAGAGAATGCAAGGTGCTAGGGCTTCGGCAAGCTGGATCGTTTGGCGCGTGCGGCTTTCCGACTGCCCCACTAAGCTGCCAAATAGGCGACCAACATCCAATCGTAATAGGGGCAATCGCCAAAGATTGGCGATCGCTTTGGCACAGAGACTTTTGCCTGTTCCCTGAATCCCCAACAATAAAACTCCTCTGGGATTGGGTAAACCGAACGCTCTGGCTTCATCGGAAAAAGCCTGCTGTCGTTGCATTAACCAAAGTTTGAAATTGTCTAAACCGCCAATGCTATCTAAGGTCTCATTGGGAGTAAAGAACTCTAAGAATTCCGTTTGTCTGATGCGTTTTTGTTTCTCAACTAAAACGCGATCGATATCCGATTCATTCACAAAATGCTTTTGAACGATCGACTTAGAGAGGGTATGACAGATGCGATCGCGGGTCATGCCCATACAGGCTTTAATCAACTGTTCGAGACTATTACCCTCCATTCGCAACTGTTCGGGGGGGATCATCTGCTCGATAATATGACGGATTTCCGCCGTTTCGGGTAATGGAAAATAAAGAACTGCGATCTGTTCTTCGAGTTCCGAAGGCATCTCTAATAATGGACTCAACAGAATTAGGGTTTTACGCGAATTCCGAAAACTGCGATAAAGATTGCGAAGTTGACGCACCAAAATCTCATCTAGTCTTGGCGCAGCCAAACGCCGATGTAAATCTCGAAATACATAAATAGTTGCCGTTTGGCGATCGCTATTCTCCACCACTTGGAGAGCTTGCAGTAAATTATTTTTGCCTTCCTGATTATGCTCGAACCCACGCACGAGATCGTAATAAAGCATCTGACGGGGGGGACCACATTCCTGCGCGACCTGAGCGATCGCCTTTTCCGCACGCTCTTCCTCCCATGTCACGACATAAATAATCGGACATTTTGCGCGGATCAATAGACTAAGTTCTTCTTTAAAATTGAGAGATTTCATGCAGGGATGCCTTGGATTTCTAAAAACTCGCTGGGTGACATTGGCAAGCGGTTTTTCACAGATAATTTGACAAATAATTTCACAAATAATTTTAGAAGAAATCGTCGTTTGCTAACTGTCGATTTGGAGTTGGCAGCGATCTTAAATAGCTGAGAAATTGTAGTAGCTCGTCGTTACTTAATTGCTGCCGTGACTTTTTATCAAAAGTCCGTACTAAATAATCGCGCCCTTGGGCTTTTGTCCAGTTTAGACGCTCCATCTCCACATCGATTTTAGAGATCGGATCGGATAGATCGATTGGTTCGGGCGCGATCTGGGGTGATGAAGACTTGATCGTCGTAGGATTAGTCGTAGGATGAGACGAACGAGATGTTGTTACGGTTTCGCTAGGATTTTCATGGGGTGACGATATTGCGTTAGGTGCTGGTTCGCTCGGCGCATAGTAGACATGCTCTTCGGGTATATATTCGCTTGTCCCATAGTTACTTGATGCATAGTTTAAAGTCGGTTCGGCTTGAATGGTTTGCATCGTATGGCTTAACTGGGGATTAGCATTACGCTCCGAAAGGTTTCCCGCACTACCTAGGGCATTAAAATTAGCTGATGGCAGGGAATTGACCGTTGCAGGCTCCCGCGAAACTTGGGTGAGCATGGGCGATCCATAATTGCCATAGTTATTATCAAATCCATTGTCAAAGGCAAGCCCCGCGATCGTCAGAGCCCGTTTAATAGCCCGATCCTCTGCTATTTCAAGATCACTATCGACAGCCGTAGCAGTGCCCATAACCGCATCTCCTTCCGAGACGATCGCCCTAAAAGCATGGAGCCCGTCGATTTTGGGGAGCATCTCAGTTTGAATGCGACCTTGAGGATATTGAGAGCGAAACTGGGCAAACATAAATAAGTACGAAATCAATGTGGTTTAAGTAATTGGGGCAGGATCGAGGATGTTTCACAAACCTAGATAACTTATTGAAGGGTTATGTTTAGTAAAGTCTTAAAAGAATATCGGCATTGGCGATCGCGTGCAACATATCTCAAACCTCAGCTCTAAAAATTCTCTTAGTCTAGTAAGTATGGGCAACGTTTCACGCCGCCCATACCTATTTAGTACCAACATTCGCTAAGGTTACCCTATACCCAGGAATCTTATCCTCATCGACTTCATCGATCTGATCGGGATCGAGGTACTCATTGGCATAGCGTAAATACACTTTCTCGCTGACAAATAGATCGAACAGATCGGGGTCGATGTGATTTTCTAACTTCATCTTACCGAGAATTTGGAGGCATTCAGTTAAAGTTTTACCCTGTTTATAGGGGCGATCTTTAGCGCTGAGGGCTTCAAAAATATCAGCAATTCCCATCATCCTCGCAGGCAGAGACATTTGTTCGCGCGTTAAGCCTCGCGGATAGCCTTTCCCATCCATTCTCTCATGGTGACCGCCAGCATATTCTGGTACGCGACGAAGATTGCGCGGATAGGGTAATTGTTCGAGCATTTCGATCGTAACCACAATATGATCGTTGATAATTTTGCGCTCTTCGGTAGTAAGGGTTCCCCTAGAAATATTGAGGTTGTATAGTTCGTTCTCAGTCAAGAAATTAGTTTCGACACCCATAGGATCGATCCATCGATAGGTCGCAATGATTTGCAGCCTTTCTTTATATTCATTACTCATAAATTCGCCACCAATATTACAAATACGAAGAAAATCTTGGTCGCTGGAATATTGAGCGAGTTTTTGCTTAAACGACTCCTCTAGGGCAGGAATAATGCTGAGATTGCCTGACTCGATCGCCGCAATTTTTTGATTAAGAAAGCTAATTTCGGCATCCCGTTTGAGGACTTCAAAGCGAGTATTAATTAAGTGAATGCGATCAAATATTGTTTCGAGTTTAGTTGCTTTATCGATTACATGTACTGGGGTGGTTACTTTACCGCAGTCATGGAGCAGCCCTGCAATTTTTAGTTCGTATCTTTCCTCATCATCCAAACGGAAATTTTTGAAAATGCCATAATCTGCTTTACAGGCGGCATCGGCAATCATCATGGTCAAGGTGGGGACGCGGCGGCAGTGAGCGCCGTTGTAAGGCGATTTTTTGTCGATCGCCTCAGACATGAGATTAATAAATGATTCAAATAACTCGCGAAATTGACCGATTAGTTTGTTATTGGTTAAAGCGATCGCGGCTTGGGATGCTAAGGATTCGCCAATGCGCTGGGCAATCTTAGAAAATTCAATAATTTGACGATCATCTCCCTTGGCATTAATCAATTGCAAAACGCCAATCAATTCATTTTCATGATTGAGCATCGGTAAGGTCAAAAACGACTGCGATCGATAGCCCGTTTTGGTATCAAAAGCTCTAGTGCCCGCAAAGTCGAAACCCTTGGCAGTATAGGCATCAGGAATATTAATTGTTTTTTTGTACAAAGCGGCATGGGCGGCCACCATCGTGTTATTGGGATTCCCATCCGCGTCGTAGAGAGGCAAGGGATCAAAAGGAATCGGCTCTCCGAGTTGTGCGCCCATCATGATACCGAGAGAATCATTCATGATGATTTCAAATTGAAGATGCCGTTTGTCCTCCGTGGCTAGGTATAGTGTTCCACCATCGGCGTTTAAGATTGCCTTGGCTCCTTTTAAGATCATTTCTAGCAGCTTGGGCGTATTTTTTTCGGTCGAGAGTGCTATCCCGATCTCATTTAACTTTTCGATTAGTTCAAAGGATTCCGTTTTTGTTTCGCCCATATCCATTAGTTTGCATCTCTATTTATCAACAGCGTCTTGGTTTGGAAATATCATGAGGGAATTAATTTATTAACTTTTCTTGGGTTGATTCGGTTGAATAAATATTTTTGGTAGCGGAGGCAACCCAGTTTTTTCCCAGAACTGTTGAAATTGTTGAGGTTGAACTAGCTTCCATCCAAACAATAAAATCGTAGCTAAAAATGTTGTTGCTAGACCAAATTTTATAAAGTTGATCGCATTAAAGCCTTTGAAATTAGAGCTTGTGCGAGGGCTGGACTGTGGACTTGTGTCTCGGTCTACACCTAGATAGGCAGATTTTGAGGTTTCATTGGGTGAATTTGTGGGTTGGTGAGAGGATTGAACGGGTGTTTGCTCTAATTGTTCCTGTAGCTGTTTGATGACGAGTTGCACAATTGGTGGTTCTTGATCGGTTCTAGACCATTGTCTGGCAACTGCTGAAGGAATAGCGCAGAGGTTTTTAGACTCTAGCTTGGCAATGCGATCGCGTAAGGATATTTCATCAGAAATTAAAACTACACATTGTTGCGGATGAGCATTAGCAACTCCAGCAGCACTTCGAGCAACGTTCATCATCAATTTTGCCTTACGACTAAGATTTTGGGTAGCCCTAATCGCTAAATCGCTACGGTCAGAAGTTAAGGGGGTAGTTTTCCAGTTGAGTTTTGGGAGTAGTTTCTGAAATTGTTTAGCGGCCGATTCGTTACCTTCAGTTTTGCCACTGGCGATATTTCTAATTTCTACTGCTACAACCTCTGGCAAAAGACATTCGCCCAATTTGGCGATCGACTGCCAAGTATGAGGATCGGTTTGAGTAATGATACTTGTTTCCACAAGCAATAGATAAGAAACGTTGTACATAGGCAAAACATGGGTTTTATTTTTAGATAGTGTCATCTATCTAAACAATTAAGTGAGATTAAGTGAAATTAAGTGAAATAAAATCAAAGCCTAAGCTTATTTGAGCAGACGGGAACCTTGCCAATTACCGAAATTATTTGTACTACCCCCAATCCCATAGCTACCGTAAAATTCTTGACAACCCTCTCCAAAAACTATAATTCCTTTACCCTGTTGCTTCGGCTGTTGATTGGGCGTTTCCTGCCAATCAAAGGAAAGGACATTCTTGTTCAGCCTACCAGTTAATTCACCGCTAATTTTACCGCGTTCAAAATTTGTATATTCATACTTCCCTGAAACGAGGTTCTCTGCCTCTGACTGCAAGGTTACTTTGCCAAAGGGCGTTTGCCAATCTCCACCGATCTTAGATTTACAGATGAGGTTGCTATCTGGAGTTGCTTCAGGTGCGGTCAGATACTGCAATCCAAACATTGCGACCATAATCACGCCGCCGACTCCTAAAGCTACAAAAAACCAAGCGGCAGAAGCTTCCCATTCAAAGGTTTTGGCGGGGAGGTTGGTTTCCTGTGAGGTTTGCTCTGGAGTGGTTTCGCTTGCCGATGACGATAGAGATTCCTCTGCGGGAGGCGAAGGCTGTGGCTGCTTGCTTTTACTAAACCAAAGTTTTTGCATAGTTAGGGCAATGGTTGTGTTGCCAATATCTAGTATTACATTGTTGCATGATGATAAAACGCGTGCCGATCGATCCGCTCAGCGATTATGCTTAGCAATGGTGTAAGTAGCTTTTAGGTAACTCCATGTCTCAACCTTCGGAAACTGATATCCAGCAGATTTTCGATCGCATTGCCCCATTGTACGATCGCTTTAACGATCTGCTGAGCTTAGGACAGCATCGCGTTTGGAAAAAGATGGCTCTGCGCTGGTGCGAACCGCGACAGGGGGAAAAATGGCTCGATCTTTGCTGTGGTTCTGGGGACATGACAACCTTACTGGCTCAACTAGTTGCGCCAAGGGGGCAGGCGATCGGCGTAGATTTTTCTAAACAACTATTAGCGATCGCCGCCGATAAGACCAATAACTACGCGCCCACAATTCAAAAATGTCTCTCATGGCAAGAAGGGAATGTTTTGGAGCTACCTTTTAGCGATAATACCTTTGACGGAGCCACTCTCGCCTATGGGTTGCGAAATGTGACAAATATTCCTCAATGTTTAGCCGAATTGCACCGCGTTCTCAAACAGGGAGCAAAAGCCGCCATCTTAGACTTTCATCGCCCTAGCGATCGCCTAATGCAAAGTTTTCAAGATTTTTACTTGGAGCGAGTGGTCGTACCCATGGCTGATCGCTTTGCGATGACTGAGGAATATGCCTATATTGCCCCAAGTTTAGCGAGGTTTCCCGTTGGTACTGAGCAGGTAAAATTAGCCAAAGCCGCAGGATTTATGCAGGCAACCCACTATGCGATCGCCAATGGCATGATGGGAATATTAGTTTTGCAGAAAAAGCTTTAGGAATTTAAGGATGGGCGGCGCTTAGCGCCGCCCATCCTTAAATTCCTAATACTCGATCAATTTGTGGTTTGTAGTCTATAGATTTATTTGCTTGGTTACAATTGATGAAGTACATCCTGCCCACTAAACGAACACATACTCTGGTTTTGATTTTTAATCCTGCCGAATTACGTAAGTAAGTGGGCTTCATTAAATATAAAACCCTAAAACCTGCGGCGCACGCGCAGCGTGCGCCGCAGGTTTTAGCTCTGGATTTTAATTGTGCTGAGGTACTTATTTAAATGCCAATTTACAGCGCTTTGCGCTCAAACCCAAACCAAGAAGATTTTTGAAAGCTTTGCAAAGCAAAGCTTTCAAAAATCTTCTTGGGGTTCGTTTGATCGATAATTGCTGTAAGTACCAATTTTAAGTGCCAAGTCAAACTTCAATGCTGAATTATCTGAATTTATGGTCGTAAAAGTTTTAGAACTGCCAAGTTGGGAAAATATTAAACGGGAATGGCGTGATGCTGATGTATTACTGCTGGTTTTTCCGATTTTATTGACGATTCTAGGTGGTATTGCCATTTTTAGCTCGGACTATAGCGCTAGACGTACCGAATGGTGGCAGCATTGGGCGACTGGTTTAGTAGGATTGACAGCGATGTTTTCGATCGCGCGATTTCACTACGATCGCCTGTTGCGCTTGCATTGGGTTACCTACGCCATTACCAATATCTCCTTGATTTTGGTATTAGCGATCGGGACGACCGCGTTAGGAGCAGAGCGGTGGATTACGATCGGCGGCTTTAACATTCAGCCTTCGGAATTTGCGAAGGTGGGCATCATTATTTCTTTAGCGGCCGTAATGCACGATCGCCCAATTCACAGTCCCATCGATGCCTTTAAAGTTGCTTGGGTAACATTGCCCCCTTGGATTTTGATCTTTTTACAACCAAATTTAGGTACGGCTCTGGTATTTGCGGCAATTACCATTGGAATGCTCTATTGGGCAGGGGCAAGTCTAGGTTGGCTGGTATTGATATTTTCGCCAATTGTTTCGGCGGTCTTGTTTTCGCTTTATTTACCTGTTTGGATTGTCTGGGTGATCCTGATGGGGGTGGCGGCTTGGGTCTCTCTGCCTTGGTTTCGTATTGCTAGCACGATCATAGCTGTGGTTGTTAATTTAGTGGCGGGACAAGCTGGAGCGATCCTGTGGAATGTGCTGCATGATTACCAAAAAAAGCGGTTACTTCTTTTTGTTGATCCCAATCAAGATCCCCTTGGCGCTGGTTACCACGTCATTCAGTCAAAAATCGCGATCGGTGCAGGGAAATTGCTCGGTCAGGGTTGGCTGAAGGGTACGCAAACCCAATTAAATTTTATTCCCGAACAACATACAGATTTCATATTTTCGGCGATCGGTGAAGAGTTTGGCTTTATTGGCTGTATCTGTGTGTTGCTATTGTTCGTTGGTATTTGCTGGCGTTTGCTGGTAATTGCCGTAAATGCGCGGGATAATTTCGGCTCATTGTTAGCGATCGGTGTATTTTCCTTTGTGCTATTTCAAACCTTTGTAAATATTGGCATGAATATTAATGTCGCCCCTGTAACGGGCATTCCCCTGCCTTGGCTCAGTTATGGGCGATCGGCATTACTCGCTAATTTTATGGCGATCGGCTTGGTGGAGTCGGTTGCCGCCCATAAACGAACGATCAAGTTTTAGGTAATAAGTTCGCTTTCCGCTCAGCTCATTTATAGCAATTATCGATCAAACGAACAAAGTAAAAATCATGAAAGCGTTGCAAAGCAACGCTTTCATGATTTTTCTTGGTTTGGGTTTGAGCGCAAAGCGCTGTAGGATTGCTATAGCTGTTGCCAAATAAGCTCAGGAAGCCTTAACTTTGCCTAGAACAAATTTAAAATTGCTGTGGTTATACTATTAAAGCTAATTTAAGTGCTTCTTGAGCAGTTTTTATAATTATGCCGACACAAGTTGAAGATTATCGATCGCCTAAGGTCACCGTTGTTGGTGCGGGTAACGTTGGCGGCATGTTAGCTCAGCGCATTGCTAAGCAAAATTTGGCAGATGTGGTGTTATACGATATCGTGCAAGGCAAACCCCAAGGTATTGCCCTCGATCTATTACAAGCCCACACAATTTCCGATCTTGATCGCCAAATTATTGGTACTAATGACTATGGCGATACCAAAGATTCTGACATAATCGTCGTCACTGCGGGCTTACCACGCAAAGATGGCATGAGCCGCAATGATTTATTGAGGATTAATGCTTCGATCGTCAAAGAGGTAGTGCAACAGACGATCGCTCTATCCCCTAACGCGATTTTACTGATAGTTACTAATCCGCTAGATGTAATGACCTATCTGGCATGGCAAGTAAGCGGATTACCACCTCAGCGGGTAATTGGTATGGCAGGAGTTCTAGATGCTGCGAGATTCCAAACCTTTATTGCGATGGAACTAAAAATTTCCAGTGCTGATATCTATACTACTGTTTTAGGTGGTCATGGTGATTTGATGCTTCCTTTGCCACGTCTATCAACGGTAAATGGCGTGCCAATTACCGAACTGCTATCTCAAGAGGCGATCGCTAGACTAGTGGAGAGAACGCGTAATGGAGGTGCTGAAATCGTGCAGTTACTCCAAAATGGCAGCGCTTATTTTGCTCCATCGGCGGCAGTCAATGTCATGGTGGAAGCAATCATTAGCGATCGGCATCGGGTTTTGCCTGCCGCAGCTTATCTGACAGGCGAATATGGTTTAAGGGATATATTTATGGGTGTTCCCGTGCAATTAGGGCGACAGGGCGCGGAAAAAATTGTCGAGCTAAAGCTTTTAGATGAAGAACTTGCCGCACTCCACGCTTCAGCAGCATCCATCCAAGCAAATATTAATCTATTGTGATTAATTTATTGTGATTAATCTATATCTAGAAGAGCATACCGCCCGCTACGCGGGCGGTATGCTCTTCTAATACCAATTCCCAAAATAGCGTTGCCATTTTGGGAATCTCAAAATCTTACTGGGTTTGGTGTTTAATTCACAAAAGTGTTGTCACACTTTCGTGAATTGGTATAACGTGATTTTGGGATAATTTGAAATGGGATTTGAGAAAGGGTTTGCGTAGCAAACCCTTTCTCAAAGTCTAAGAGTAAAAGCCTTGCCACGCAAGGCTTTTACTCTTGGAATTTTAAACCCACATTCCGCTCTTATTTTACTGAAAAAAGTATTTAGAAAACAAATCCTTATACAGTAAGTGTTTTGAGCTTTGCCAGCAAAAATATCACTATCTTAATACTTTAAATAGTGATGCACTA
>NZ_SELU01000052.1:0-39623 GCF_006861605.1 Pseudanabaena sp. UWO310
AAGATTTCGGGTGCTCAGTGGAATCAGCAAAATGTTGCTCAAGTTTTGAAACATCGGTGCGCTTATCTCAATGGCTATTTCTATTCCCCTAAGTATTTTTGCTCAGTGCCTAATTGAGATGCTCCCTTCCTCCTTCTCCAAATAAGTCGGGTGGTGTTTTACATTCTTGCAACAATTCATCGAGTATTTCTTTGCGGATATTCATCTTTGTGGTGTTAGTAGTTGTGTGTCTTGATTATCTCTCTGTATACTTCCTAGACTTTACACATTTCACTTTACACTCTCGGCTAAAGTCTATTTAATTATCTAGTCTATTGATAAATTAATCATCTAGTCTATTGATAAAAAGAGATTCGCAATGCATCCAAATCATAAATAGAACTACATATTTTAGACATTAACTCGTTATATAAATCTTCATTAAAAAATCCATCTAAATACTTATGGGTAATTATATCTATATCATCTTCTTTAATCTCAAAAAAAGGAATATTTATCCTTTTCAGATACTGTAAATAATTGTTCATGCTGGTGTGCCGATTATTGATAATGACAGGAATCACTCCTAAATACAGACTTTCCCAAAATCTATGTGTATCTAATCCATTCCCTCTTACACACAAGCAAAATCTATGGGTTGCCAAATCATGTAAATATTCTTTAAAAGGCTTAGAATGCATCGTAATATGATAATTATAAGATAAGCTTAGTGCATCAAGGATAGTTTTTCGATAATAAAAGGTATTTGAGTTTATATTGACATATAAATTTTTGCTTTTGTTTAATGTAGAGATTTCATTAATTACTTCATATAAAGCACTAATATCACCATGCTTCCACATGCTATTGGCTATTCCAATTGGTAAAAAATTTAGCTTAGAGTCCAAATACGAAAGGTCAATATTTTGAGAAAAGACTTTAGCTATATGTTTTGATTGTAACAGACTTTGGTGGTGGTTGTTAAAGTGATGATCGGAGTTATGTATGTAAATAATATACTCAAACCTCTTGTCTAAGATATCTAATATATACTTAATAAAGTCATCTAATATGTGTGTATAGACAAATAGTTTTATGCACGTTGATTTTTTTTTGCTTGAAAACATCTCAAAACATCTTCTCAAATATGCTTCAGCTTTAATGTCTATATCCTTGAAATTCTTGACAACAATAATATTTTGAGGATTAGTAAATGTTGTTATGTTTCTGTGGAAATGAAATATTTCTTCCGTTATAATTACATAATCACAAATATTAATAATCCTATCGCCCGTTATTATTTCTGATAAATTTATAAGTTCTTGCATAATTATCCTATAAATACAATGTATATTCTTGGATGTGATATTTAGAAGAGAGAAATAAAAAGGTTTACTATAAAATAAATGAATAGGCTGTTGTAACAAATATATGGTTTACCAATTAGTTATTGAAGGATGGAGATTTTTACCTCATTCTTATTCTATTGTCAATCAATTTCAGTGTCTTGAGCTACTGAAGAGAGAAAATATCAACATTTTTCACAAAGACCTTGCATATTTTAAAGATAATTGGTCTACCTACAACAATTTATTTAATTCATCTGATGAGATAAAACTAAGGAATCTTGAAATTCCTCATATCCATCAAACTTCGGATATTACCTTGAGGATTGCATATCCTTATAATTTTGAATTGTCGAAATCAAAGCGCACATGTGTCTTTATAACTTCTGAGTTTGGTTATATAAATGATAGCTCTCTATGGTTGAATTGTTCTCTGGAGGAAGCACATAGAAAATTTGATGTTACCCTAATTACACCATCAAATTGGTCTAAGAGGGGATTAATAAAGAGCGGTGCTGATTTAGATCGAATTGTAGTTGTCCCACATGGTATCGATCCAAGTATCTACAAACCGTTGTTGGAAGATGAACGCAAGTTGCTTCGCAAACAGCATGGCATTGATAATGATTTTGTTTTTTTGAGTATTGGATCAATGTCCTATAACAAGAGAATGGATCTTGTCATGAAAGCATTTTTTAGAGTATTAGAAAAACATCCCAATGCTAGGTTAGTTCTCAAGGGATTAGATTCTCTATATCCAAGCCAGAATGATTTGCATGCAGTAATTAAAAATTTTATGACTGAGGATGAGATGAACCGTATTTTGGGAAGGATAACTTATATTGGTTCACCAATGTCTTTTAGGGAATTAGCTAAGCTCTATCAAATCGCAGATGCATATGTGTCACCCTATGGCGCAGAAGGATTTAACCTACCCGTTTTAGAGGCTACGGCTTGTGGTCTACCTATTATTTGCACAAAAGGTGGCTCAACTGATGATTTTACTAACTCAAGCTTTACCCTACATATTGATAGCCAAATAGTGCGTCCCTTTTGGGATAATGCTGCAATCTTTTTAGATGCTAGTTTGGAGAATTTAACTGAGCTTATGTACTTTGTGATTGAGAGTGAGAGTTTTAGAAATTCAGCAAAAATTGAAGGAGTTAATTTTGTACATGAAAATTTTACTTGGAAAAATGTAGTAGATAAATTGTTAAATATTTTTGATTTATAAAAAATATATGTTACAAGAGCCAATTTCCTGTCTTTTGTAACATTTTTCGCTTATTATCTAACCCTACAGTCCAATTTGCATGAAAGATAAGAGGATCAGCATGGAATTCTTGAATTTGCTCAATTACTTCATCCGATACAGACATTAATTTTGCTAATAACCCATTAGCAAAAAGAATCTCTGACAGAGGGAAAATATGACTCATATTATGAAGATTATGGCTTATGTATGTATTAAAAATATATTGATCATGATATTGAGGGTTTATTTGAGACACTTGACTATGTATTCTAATAAGTGAATCAATTAATTCATTGCAAAACTGATTATTCACAAAACTCATGAACCCAGTACAAAAATTTGACGGGAAATTTATATTTCCTTCTGTTTGAATAGCTAAATCATACAGCTTATGGATATTATGTAATAGATCGATAGGGTTCTTCCTCCAAGCAATATCTACATCTGTATAAATTATATTTTGCACCCCTAAATTCAACATTTTTTTAATCGCTATCCACTTAACCAAAGTAAATTTACCAAAATTGGCTGTTCCAATATCATAGTATTGGTTATTTTGTTCTAAACCTGCTCTGTCTAAGACATCTTCTATAATTGTCATCCCTCCTATAGAATACTTTGACAATAAGGTTTCAAGTCTATGTTGGATATTTCTAATAGTAAATATTTCTATATTTTCGGGATTAATATCACATCTTTGTATACTTTTTACCGTATTTTCAACAAAATCATCAAGCCCGCCAGAGACAACTATTATAATTTTATAGGAATTAATATTTTTTGGTTGCTCTATTACTTCTTCAGTATTTATATTATTTGTTATAGAACTAACAACTGATACTGATTGAATATCTATATTTTTATCATCAGATGGGATAGCAATTATATTCAGGTTCTCAATTCCTTTTAGCGATTCTTGAGCAAAATCTATAGGAGTTAGTTGTTTTAAGTAAGGCACATAATGGAAAAGTTCATATCCTTGACTTGTCAAATACTCACTAATTTCCATACAGTCTTTTGCTGTATCTTGATCTTTAGAAATATTTTCATAGATGATCTTAGGCTTGAAGTCTTTTAAAATTCGAGAGCAGCCTTTTAAAACCTTAAGTTCATATCCCTCAGCGTCAATCTTAATCCAATGGACGCAATTTAGTTTTTCTTGTTCTATTAAGCTATCCAAAGTAAAGCAATTAACATATTCATATTCTCCTGTTGCTTCACCATCTACATCATCTATAATTATCGTATTGATCTCATTAGAACTACGCAAAGATAGTCTAGCAAGCGAATTGTGATCGCTAGCAGCACCTGAAAGGATTTGAACCTGTTCTAATCCGTTTATACGACGAGTTTCCTCAAGACACTTTATACAGCCAGAAAATGGCTCAATTGCTATAATCTTGCCTGTTTGTCCAACAATTTGTGCTGCGCTATAAGTATATACACCAACATTTGCACCAACATCAATTACTGTCATACCTAACTGTAAGCTATCGCGCCAAAGTTCTAGTTCTAACTCAAACCAATCTCCTTGAGCTATAAGTACCCTAGTAACAATACTAAATAGACTTGCTTCAACAGCAAGTAGTAAGTTATCTTGAAATTTTACATAAGTAAATGGACTATTGCTATCTATTTCTGCCCATTTCCATTCAAATACTTTAGGGTTACTTTTAGCATTCAGGTAAGCTATGTCTTTCCATTGCTCAGCCAAAGTTGGTTGTTTTAAATCCATGTAGGCTAGATATAGTGCTTGCAATGATGATGCGGACTGGCAAGATAATTTATTAGCACGGTGTAGGTAGGCTAAACTTTCTGGCTTTTGCTTACATACTTCTGCAATACCCAACTGTAGGTTGAGGACTGACGAACTGGAATCGAATTGTAAAGCTAGGTGTAGAAATCTCAATCCACAATCATTATAAAAGCAAAATTGAGATTGATAAAGAACTCCAATCAATATATCTAGGGCTTGGGAAACACTATTAGTCAAGCTTAACAAGATAGGCAACTTTTCTTTGTAAAGAGTGAACCATTTATGAGGGGTTTTAGGCAAATATATAAGACCTGATCTGGTATTTTCTTGAGAAATATTTGAAAATCGTAGTGTTTCAAGAAAATAATTATATGAAAGGAAATCTGATGATTTCAATTCGTTAATAAGGCTATACATAATTGATAGATGAGCCTTACAAAGGTAGCTTTCACCTAATATTATCCCTTTTTGTAATGCTTCTAGAGCCTGCTTCCAAAAATATAATCTTTCAGACAAATCGTCTGTATTTTCAGATTCAATTAAAGCGACAACTGCAATATTATTGAAATCTAGAGCTGTTTGAGGGGATTCCCAATTAGTATTGCGAATAGTAGAAATTACGTGAGAGAAATTATTTATGTCTATATCTGGCAGGTATTCCTGAACATAGGTTATATAAACGAATTCAAAATAATTTGCAAGATTTTCTTTCATGTTTTTGACAATGTAATTCCCAATAAGTATATAACTATTAGTCAACGAGTAATTATAACTGAATAACTGATTAGATCAATTGATTTAGCAGTAATTCCCACATTTTTTTATAAGCATGTTCCATATCTCTAGCAAATTGCTCGGCATTCCATAAAGGACAAGTTTTACGAGATTCTTTGAGTTTCCAAAAAATTTGTTTGCGAAGATTTTCATCAGTCCCTAATCTAATACCCCAGTCGACATATTCTTGATCGCTCCAAGAAATACCTTCGGTAATTCCAGCATTAATCATCATTGTATAGCTATTTCGGGCTGCAAATTGTTGCCCAACTCTAGTTACTATAGGAATGCACATCCAGAGAGTTTCCATAGTCGTCGTGGCCCCATTATAGGGATAGGTATCTAGAACCACATCGGCGATCGAAAGGTTAGCTCTATGCTCGGCCTCGGAGTCTACCATTGGTAAAAACTTTAAGCGGTTGCTAATTATTCCTTCTGATTCAGCAATTTCTATAAATAGACTTCTAATTCCTTCTCGATCAGATAATCCCTTAATTAATAGGAAGCTATTGGGGACAGATTTAATAATTTGCATTTGTAGTCTGATATTGTCAGGGTGTCGCTTATATCCAGTTTGAGAACTAAGATAAACAATCGCATCGTTAGGAATATTCAATTGGCTGCGGTGCAAAGTTGGAAATAATACTTCAAAGCAATCAACAGCAATATAAGTGTTTGGCAACCTCCATATTTTTTCTGAGTAATACTCCTGAGCATTTGCCGGTAATACATAGGGATCGGCAATAAAATAATCGATCGCAGGTAATCCAGAGGCATCTAACCCCAACCAAGTTACTTGTACGGGAGCGGGTTTAAGTGCCATAATCTGACAAGATAAGTCTAAGGTAATACTATCAAGATCGACAAGGATATCAATCTTGTCTTCTGCAATCTGCTTGGCAATCTCGTTTGGGTCATGTCCTAAGCTATAAGTGCGATCGCAATGACTGATTATAAACTCTCTGACTGAATCGGCTTTATCTGGACTATCAAACAAAAAATAGGCATAAATAATAAATTTCTCGTGATCGTGATATTTAAAAATCCATCTAGACAGCCAGCCAACAGAATGTTTGTGTAAACAATAGGATAAATAACCAATCCTTAGCGGTCGTTTGGTAGTAACTATTTCATTGTTTTGCTTCTCCGAAAGTTGTTGATGCTGAAGCTTACTCTGAAAGAATTTACTTACCGAATTCTGTAAAGATCGATTTTTAATCGGATCGTCTTGAATGTAGGGCAAAAAGAAGGTAGATGCAAATAAATTATTAATATCTGTAGCAGTTAAATTATCATTCTGCACTTTAACCAAATTCATCAACAAGTCACTTTGTTCTTCTGATAAGGCAAAAACCTCTTCCCATTGATTACCTAAACTAAGCAAAGAATGTAGAGTCAGATGGTTGGCAAATATTTGATTCGGCAAGTCTTGAACTAGTTCGCGATATTGCTTTGCTATCTCCATACATTCAAGATGTCTTGTAGCTAGTGCATAGAAGCGAGCTAGAGCTATCAAAAAGTAAATGTTATGAATTCTGTCTAAGTCTAGACCAATTGCGGCTTCTAGGATACTTATAGCCATGTCGCACTTATTCAGATCTAGACCAAATTTATTAGCAGTCTTGCAGATAAACTCTACAAATTCATTCTTGATAGATTCGCTCTCTTCAAGTGTTATCCACCAAGTTAACTGGGCTTCCTCTAACTGCCCTTGAAACAGCAAGCATAAGCCTAAGTACCAATAAAGAGATCTAACCTCAGATTCTAACTCGATCGCTTCTTCATATAGTGTTAACGCTTCGGGATATTGACTATTAAGAAATAGTTCATAGGCTCTATCCTCTACTCTATTCATAATCTTATTTTTTTCCATTATAAATTTCCCACATTTGTCTATAGGCATTTTCCATTTCTTTGGCAAATTGTCTTCCATCCCATAGAGGTGAAGTTTTGCGCGATTGACGAAGTTTCCATGCAACATCCTGTCTCAGAGGCGATTCAGTACCGAATCTAATTCCCCATTCCACATATTCTTGGAAATTCCAAGCGATTCCTTCAGTAACACCTGCATTAATCATCATCGCATAGCTATTACGTGCAGAAAATTGCTCACCAACTAAAGTAACCATAGGGATACCAAACCATAAAGTTTCCATCGTTGTGGTTGCACCATTGTAAGGATAAGTATCTAAAACCACATCTACGATGGCTAAATTAGCACGATGTTCGGCTTCGGAACTAGAAAATGGCAAAAACTTTAGTTGATCTAGATCGACACCTTCCGATGTAGCAAGTTCGTAAAAGAAGTTTTGTAAAAGGTTTTCATCAGCTAGACCTTTGATCAAAAAATAGCTATTGGGAACTTGCTTGATGATTTGCAATTGAGCACGCACAATTTTTGGATGTCGTTTATAACTTTTTTGAGAGCTAAAGTAGATAATCGCATCATCAGGAATATTCAGATCGCATCTGCGTAAACTTGTTATGTAAGACTCAAAACCATCAGTAGCAATATAGGTTTGAGGTAGTCGCCAGATTTTTTCGGAATAATATTCTTGTGCATTTTCTGGGAGAACATAAGGATCGGCAATATAGTAATCCATCGCAGGTAAACCCGAAGCATCCCAACCCAACCAAGTGACTTGCAAAGGGGCTGGCTTCAAAGCAAGGATCTCAATTCCAATTGAAGAGGTCAGACTTTCTGTATCAACTAATACATCGATCTCATCGCGATTGATTTGATCGGCAACCATAAAATGGTTGCCCCAGTAGTCTATGCCTTCCCGATAGACTTTGTGCATTCTACTGATATACCATTCTTCGAGAAAATCTACTCCCAATTGATAATTGGGAAAGTAGCCGTAAATCTCAAAAGAGTCTCGGTCGAAATGTTGAAATAGTGATCGAGCAAGCCATCCAACTGAGTGCTTTCTCAAACTACCAGCAAGGTAACCAATTCTGAGTTTATTATGTTTCAAGTTTTCGCGTCTTGCCAAATGATCCGTATGAAACCTTTTGGCAAGAATAGGGTGAGAATGTCGAACATTAGCCTGAAATAAATTCATGCTCTGGTTTTGAATATCGCGATTTACTTGAGGTGCATCTTGTAAATAAGGTGCAGAAAAACAAGTATTAGAGATAGAATTTAAGTAAAGGCTAGAAATATCTAAAAGGTTTTGGTCTACAATCTCAGACAATAAAGATTGTAGGTTCTTAAAAATTGTTTCTACTTCTTGCCATTTTCCTCCTGCACTCAGAAGCGTATATAGAAGTAAATAATTAGAAGCTGTTTTATCTAATAAATTTTGAGAAAAAACAAGAAGGGCACTACGAGCAATTTCAATCCCTTGAGTATATTTATTGTTACTAATATAAATAGATGTTAGACAAACTAATATTTTGATATTACTTGGGCTGATTTTTTGGCAAACATCAATAATTTTCAAAGCCAAATCAAACTTGAATTTTGTTGCTAGATAAAGTAAATACTCTATACAGTTCTCTTCATCTCGAACAAAAGAAGACCAATGGCTTATAAATCCAATAATTTCTTCTTCTAGTAGAATTGGTGAGTAAGAAACATTGACAATTAATTTTAGTATTGCTTCGTCATTAACATCTAAGTCTGAAGTTAACTTATGCAGATCGACAAGCCCCAATTCCCGAACGGTATCAATAGAAAAGGTTTTAAGGCGTATCGATATAATGCAAAGACAGACCAAATTATCAAAGTTATCTGGCTTTAATTGACGAATATTTTGACGAATTTCCCAAGCACCTTGATAAGAATGTAATAATTCTTGTCGGCAAGCCTCTTGTTCTAAAATATCACTAAGTTTTTGATTGTATAAATCTTCGGCTTTAGACTTTTTTAAGCCTAAAGCCCAAATATCTTTTGCTGATTCATGTTTTTTTTGCAGAAATAAGGCTAGACCTAGATAATAATAACTTTCTTCTATGTCAGGATACAATTCAATTTCTTTTTCATAAAATTCCGCAATTTGTTTGTAATTATTATTTAGAAGTAGATCTTGCCAATTAGTCATTTTAGTATTTTGGAAAATAGTATCTAAAAAAAGCTACCCCTGCTTTCAGTGAAAGCAAGGGTAAAGGAATGTGTCAAAGCAAACAGTTACTGAATACCTGATGTATTGTTGATACAAACAGGAGCAGCACCTGTGTTTATCGTGAGATAAGTAGAAGCCATGTTGGTTGAGGCAATTATAGTTCCACTGTTTACAGCAGCCAAATTGGTTTCGCAAAGTGCTGCTAGTGTTGTTGCTTCGTTAGAACCAGTAGGGGTTGACAAGCTAACTGCACCAACATAAGACTTGAGAGGAGAACTCGCAAGAGTTACTACTGTATCTGAACCACCACCTGAACCAGCAGTTGGAGTAGTTGGTCCAGCTGCTCCGAAAGAACCCACAGCTTGGCTAGTTCCAGTGGCAGCCTTACCACCAGTTCTAGCAACCCCATAGGCATAGTTGGCTGTGGTTTGAGCGATACCAATAGCAAGGGTGGTTAAGTTAGGAGCAAACTCTTGTTTCTCTAAGTAGTAAGCTTGTTGAGAACGGTTCATGGAGCCAGTATAGGTTTTGGCTTCAGACTGACGAGCTTTGGAAGCTTGGTTTAGGAAGGAAGGAAGGGCGATCGCTGCAAGAATACCGATGATGATGATAACAACGAGAAGTTCGATCAGGGTGAAACCCTTTTCGCCATTCTTTTTGTTGAGGATGTGTTGAATGAGCTTGGTCTTGAATTCAGATTTCATGATTCTTTATCCCGTGTATGTCAAGAACGTTAACCGTTTGGTTGTGAAAGTAACTTACCCACAAAAAAAGAGGAAGATATCACTCAAGGGGAAAATATTTTTTTCATGGATTTAATACCCAAAAGGATGGAGCAGCCAGACGTGCTGCTCCATCCTTTTGGGCGCTCAGGAAAATTAAACATTATTCGTTGAAGAAGTTGGATGGACAGATCATAGTTTGAGAAACTGAATTCATCGACCCAGGATTAATGAAAATATTGGGAGAATTAGCAACACAAAACACTGTATCTATCCTAACTACACCAGGTATACCAACAACTGAAACAAAAGCATTTACGTTTGGAGATGTTGGCGTTGCAACATTGGTAACGATTTGATCTAATTGGATGGGGCTGCTATTGCCATTGACATCACCTGAAATCACAGAATAGGTAAAGTTAGACGTTGTTGTATTTACCCCTAAATTCAGATTACCTATAACATCAGTGAATGTTTTTTTTTCTAGATAGTATGCTTGTTGCAGCCGACTCATCGTACCAATGTAAGTTTTTGCTTCGGAATAGCGAGCTTTGTTGGCTTGATTGAGAAATGAGGGTAGGGCGATCGCCGCTAGAATACCAATGATAATCATTGTGACCAGCAGTTCGATCAGTGTAAAGCCTTTACCATTAAGGTTTTGAATCTTGGTTTGGCGATCGCGAAGCAATAAACTGACTATATATACTAAATTCTTGAAATCCACAGTCCCGTACCTGCAACTAACTTGTAACCTTTTCCCTTAGATCAAATTACCCAGTTTTCCGAGATTTAAATTCATCCGAAATATTAAGGATTCTTGCTTCAAGATCGATCGCGTCCCGCGCATTGCAAAACACTTCTGCTTTAAGCCGCGAATCACCACATAGCCCAATCACTAAGATATTAATATGCTCAATATAGGCGGCGTTGAGTGCAGCTTTGCCTTCTTCATATATAAGAGGTATGCCTGGTTGGATAATTGCGAGATGTTGAAAGAATTGATTAGTACTCGCAAAGCAACGATCTATATATTGATTGAGTAAGTCAAAGTCCACTTCAGTTTTGCCTTGGATATCGCCGAGGGTATAGGCGATCATATCGATGGGGGTACGATCGCTAATAAATGGTGTAGCTGCATCCTGCCAAACTTGTTCGGCAGCATCTAAAACATGATTTTGGACAAATAGCCGCGTATTAAAGTCCATCGGCTCAGCAGGATCTAAACCAAGTCGGGCAAAAACTTGGCTAGTCGTGGTACGCACAAAGGGAATATGCAAGTGATCGGCTAGGGCGATCGCTAAAGTGGTTTTACCAGTGCGATGTGCGCCACAGAGTCCCAAATTGCCATTAAGCCTATACATCGTCTGGATCGATACCTAAAGCTCTTAACCGCTCCGCAAGACGATTTGCACGTAGGCTTTCTTGTTCTGCACGTAGGCTTTCTTGTTCTGCACGTAGGCTTTCTTGTTCTGCACGTAGGCTTTCTTGCTCGGCGCGTAGGCTTTCTTGCTCGGCGCGTTTCTGGTGGGCTTCAGCTCGTCTACGCTCTTCAGCGGTGCGTTGCTGTTCTTGCCACACTTGAATTTCTGACTGCTGTAAGCGCTGGCTTAGTTCTACAGGCGACAAAAATCTCTGACCATCGGGACGCGAGATAATTAATTCCTGTCCGATCGCCCAATCAAATCTAATCCCTAATAATGGACTGCCCCAATTGAGCATCGATGGAATTTGCACTAGGCGATCGCCTACTCTCTGCCAGCCTTCTAACATGAGATCGTCGGGATCATAAATATAATATTCCTGAACGCCATAGGTTTGGTAAAAGTCAAACTTATCTTCAAGGGAATCTTGCCCGCGCCGATCTTTATTGCTGGGGGACAGGATCTCAAAAACGACCTGTGGCGCAATGTTATCTTCTAACCATTGTTTATAAGATCCCCTTCGACCTTTAGGACGACCTAGAGCCACCATCACATCAGGGGCAACTCGTTTTTGAGTGCGACGGACTGGATACCAGAGCAAATCCCCTGCTACAAATACATTAGGATCGTCGGCATACATGATCTCTAGGTTTTCCTTGATAATCACAATCCAGCGATATTGCTCGGTATTGTCAGCCATAGGATTACCATCACTGTCAGGATAATCAATCTCAGGAGCGATCTCTGAATCAGAGATTAAAGGTTGCAGAGTCATTAATTTACCCTCGCTAAAACCCGTAAATATTCAATCCATTCTACAACCACGCTAAATTCCAAATACTTGCTTGGCGCGATCAAGATAGTCTTGGCGATCATCTAAACCATTCAGCCCGCCATTGATAATGCGCGTAATTTGGAGGATGTCATCATTATCGGCATAGCCATTGAGCGATCGCGAATCCCAATACCAACCAGCGCTGAGACAAGCGAGATCGAAATCGGCAAGACGTTGAGGATTATTGATCAAGTCTACTCCGAGAGCTTGACCGCAGGCTGCATAGTTGGATCTTCCCGTAACTTGGATTAAACCACGACCTTTAAAACGCACGCCATCGCCTGCTTTCGTATTGCCCAGATCTCTACGTCCTTCATAATCCGCACCAGAGGCATATTCTTCATTAGTGCTAAAGCCATCACTTTCATGGGCAGTTTGGGATAGGAAATGGGCTTTGCGTAATGGGGTAGTAATGCCATAACGCTGCATGGTGGTATTGAGGTTGGGTAGCAACTGATTGAGTCGATCTTGGCTAGTGTAGATCGCGATCGCTTTTAATTGGTCTAGGGTCAGCAGATTGGGAGTAACGACCGTGGGTGGATATAAACCAGCGTAGGGTTCTTGAGTAGCCACACGGGGGGGCAAATTATTTAAGGCGCGAATTGTACTATCTACCAATACATCTTTGGGATTGAAATCGTCCTTGAGATCGGCTATCAATTGCTGTAAACGCTGGGATGCTAATTTGCGGTATTGTACGAGATTTGGTGCTTGATACAGACCTTCATAGGGCTTACGGAGAATGGGACGTAAGGGCAGCCTACTCATTACCCGAATTAGGTCATCAATTCTGCCATCGATATCGTTATATTTGGGATCGGTAATAGTCGCGATCGCTGCAATTAAAGCCTGTGAGGCTTGTTGTCGCCATGTGGCTAGATCGGCAGGGGGAAATAATCCTGAATAGGGCGATCGCCCTGTCGGACGTGCGGGCAATTTACGAATAAAGCGAATTAAATCATCGATCGCCCCATCATAAACACTACCCTCAACATTCTGAATTTTGGGAACCAAAGCTTGAAGCGTAGTTGCAGCACGGTTTCGCCATGTTTGCAGATCGGCTGCTGGAAAAATGCCCGCATAGGGTTGACGACCATCAGGACGAGCAGGCAAATTATTGAGCGCGCGCACAAGATCATCTACTAGTCCGTCACGATCGGTAGGAGCATTGCCAACAATTTTAGGAACTAGAAAGGCAAGAGTTGCGGCAGCTTGCGATCGCCAAATCTCAACTTGTTTCATCGTCTTGCTGTAAAACTTACTGTAAAGCCTGCTGTAAGAACTGCCATAAAAAGTTTGGCAAGCAAACTCTTTACTATCATCGTATGAAACGCCCAAAAATTAATTTGACAAAGAAGGGATAGCGCAAAAATATTTGTCCCAATACACTGACAATCCCTTTGCGTAAACTAATAATCGCAAGGGGTAAGTACGGTTCTAGATAGGATGTAAATGTCTGAATTAAATTGTCGAAACGACCATTTATGGGCTGTAGAAAAAATAGGGCTACCCAACATAACAATAGGATTAGGATCGCCACGATCGCAATAAATCGAAAAACTGGACTTTCTAAAAGCTGAAGCAGGTTTGCCAATAACTTCTGATTAAATTTTGGCAATGTCGGTAAGTCGATATTCAGCCGCGAGAAAATCCACCAGATCGACAAGACGGTAATCGGGGCAGCGATCGCCACCATCCAAGGATTCGTTAAAAGTGAAATTACCAAAGGCGACCAGCTCAACCTCTTCCCGATATCTCGTAAGGGGTCGCACCATGTAATCGTCGTGACAAAAGATATCATGGCGATCGTAAAGGGACGTAATTTTTCCTCAACATAGTCCACGATCGCTGTCAAAAATTGGCGAGAAATCTGACTGACAATAAAACTATGGGCTTTTAAAATGCGATCGGCTTGAGGATGGTAGAGGATATCTTGACAAATTTTTTGACAAAGATCCCCATCAATATTCATTAATGTTCTGAGTATGGGCGATTCAGTTAATAACGATGGCGATATGGAACCAGATGCAGATGTAGTTTCAGATGTAGTTTCAGATGTAGTTTCAGCTATAGGTTCAGTTGACTCCGTGTAATAAGTCCAAATCACGATCGCCCCTTGGCGTAGGGACGCGATACCAACACTTGAAGCCAATACTTGCAATAATTCTTGACTCTTAAATTTATAAACAATTTCCGCACGATCCAGCAGCCCGTAACTAGCTAACCCCTTAGTATCTAGATCGATCTGTTCTACAACATTTGGGTTAAGCCGTAGACTAATTTCATCATTGGCGATCGCCAGCCACTCAGGTGTAGCCACCTTAACTCCACAATCTATAAATTTCTACATTTTTGACCATCGTTCGCATCTCTGCTAGCTCGTTCGCATCGCTGCCAGCCTATTGAGCGCGGAACGGCATAAGACTTTTGACTAGGTTTACACAGGTTGTAATAAGCCCTGACCATTGTTTTTGAGCATTTTCAACGCCTTGACGGTGCAAATCAAAAACAAGCTGGGTCATCGTCGGATCGATTCTGCTTTTGCTAGGCATAAACAAATCATCGATAAATTTATTTGTCAAGTCTCCGTCAAGGTGAAATTTAGTCTGGGCAAAAATGCGTTCGCCATTTAAAACCGATTGCTCAAATTCCCATAACTTCCGAAAATAACGAATCATCGGGGCATCGGAAATAATCTTACCGCTAGCATCCTTAGGAATCTTCAACTTTGCCAACTGCCTAGAGATTTCAGAATAGCAAGCATGTTCTCGCTCAAACTGCTCCTTAGCAAGAGGATCTAAGGAATTTTTGCGATCGTTAAAAATTTGTTCGGCGGCTTTGTAAGCTTCTAAGTCTTGGTTATAGCTAGTCAACTCAGCCCTATATTGCTCTATCGCTGCGGCTTCCTTTGGTAGTAAAGAGGTTGACGTTTGTTGTGGAAGTGATGCTCCCTTGGGCTTGAGTTGAGCGCTACGTTCGAGTAGAGATTCTTTAACGTTTTGCAGTCCTTGCTCAGTTTTGTATGCGATCTTATCGGAAATATCCATATAAAATTCCTGCACATCAAACTTTGACATGGGAATATTTCCAACGATCATCGTATTGATCTCTAGAGAAGTAATCTCTTCTAAAACATCTTTGATCGTTTCTCGAAAGCTATTGAGCGATGCACTTTGTCCTGCTGCTTCCTTGGGGACGCTTTTCTCATCAGACTTCTCATCTACAGACAAAGAAGCCTCTACTTGTTTTTTTGAGGCTTTTTCAAGCCTAGCATTACTCCTCTGCTCGTCTTTCTCAGCGTTGCTTTTACCAAATTGCATATGCCTAAGCCCTAGATCGAAGGTTCATTGAAAGCTCTAAATGCTGTAACCAAAATCCTCGCAACTCATTGCTTGCTACATTGCTATAAGAATTATGATTTTTTAATTTTAATACTGTCAATACAAGTCTTGATTAATGCAAGTCTTGATTAATGCAAGCTCTAATTAATGTAATTCTTGATTAATGCAAGTCTTAATTAATGCAAATCTTGATTAATACAAGTCTTGTCAGCAATTCAACGATTCAATCAATTAAGCGTAGCTTGGCAAACGCGTTACACCTGCATTGATATCGCTAGGCTTCTCATCTTTGTTGCCTTGTAACATTTCTGTCACTTTTTCACCAATATCTACTAGGGTTTTGAGATTATTGGCGATCGTTTCCGCCCCCTTGTCGACCTGAGTTTCATGAAAGCTGCGTAGCTCCGCATAGGGAGATCCTTGCAAGAAATCAGCCCCGATCTCATTTTCGATATCACCATCGATCAGGTTGATAGTCGTCTTTAAACGATTACCTTCTTTATGGGTAGTATCGCCTTCATGGGCAACCCAAGTTACGATTTCCAACTTCACAAGATCGGAAAATATCTCTACCAAAGCATCACCAAAGTTATTGCTTTCTTTGAGCTTGTCTTGAAAACGCACCGACGCAGTAACTGTCGCAGTTACGGAGGTAGAAGAAGTTGCGTACGTCATAATAGATACCTAGGGTAAAATCCTAATAAATTTAGATCGGACAAGATAGCTAAGTTAAATTTTAACCGCTTAACCACAAACTTCTACATAATCAAAGACTTTATATAAATCAATCTTTATGATTTTTGAATAAATTGATTTCGACTCAATTAATTTATTCATAATTTATGAAATCTATCAGCAATTTAATTAAACCAACTTTAACTTTAATTTAATGGTAGTCAGATAGTTCAATTAACTCCATTGGGACAAAGCTTTCTTGGGGCAACAAAATTAGTTGGGAGTAAATCAGTTTTCCAGTCATATCTATGCGGTTGATCGCTATGCCCATCGGACGGGGCAATTGCGCTGCATAGGAATCCGCGTAGTATCGATAAATCTGTTTAGCAGCTCTAATAATGAGCGGATCGACTTTTTTGGCTACAGGTTCTGGTCTTTCTGGTTGTTCGAGGCGTTGGGCGGCATATGACACAATGTAAACCCCTTAAATTTAACTATTCTTTTGCCTTATAAAAAGCGGCATCAGGACTTTAGCTGACTTTGTTTTTTTTAGCAAGATTTGAGCTTAGGATTATACATTAGTTGATGTTTTTTGGGCTGCTCTCTAGCAAAAAAATTAAAGCAAAAAAATTAAAGCAAAAAATTAAAGCAAAAAAATTAATTGCTCTTAATTACCTTCAGCGCTAGCTAGTTTCAGGCGGAACAACTTGCTATAGAAGATTTGGGGGAAATCCACATAGCCCTTGTCACGAATACTCGAAACCACCTCAATTAGATAGCCCACAAATTCTGAATTTTCTAATGTCATTTCATAGCTCATGTCGGCATCTCCATCGAAGGTGACTCGACATAGGACGAGGTCGGAGGGTAGATTGGCAACCCGCCATACTGCCATAAAAGAAACAGGAGCGCTCCCCTCTATATGACGTTCACCAGTAATTTCACCATGTTTGTATAGAGAAATTGCGTAAGGGAGAGCCTGACGCTTGCTTGGCTCTCGATAATAGGGCATGTAGATTGAAACTTCTTGCGGAGCAGCAGCTTTAAGTTCGATCGCCATAGGTGTAGCGCCTTTATTGATGACTGTATTGGGTGAATTTTTACAAAAAGATTAGCAGGTTTTGGGAAGATTGAGACTGAGACCATCCAATCATCTCCAAGAATTTTGGTTTAATACCAAATCACAAAATGGCTACGCCATTTTGTGATTTTAAAACCCTTACTGGATTTGGGTTTTAATTACCAAAAGTGTAGCCACACTTTTGGTAATTGGTTTAGGTAGGTAAGTATGGGCGACGCACAGCGCCGCCCATACTTACCTATTTAGTTTTGGTTAGCGATTAGGGTGAAACGCGATCGATTACCTTGATCTTGCCATCGGGTTGCACTTCCCAAACGTCGTAGCTGCCTTTGACATCGCCATATTCATCTAGCTCGACATTGCCACTTGCACCTTGATAGTCAATCTCTGTACCTGCCTTAACAAGTTTGATCGCTTCGCAAACGTCAGTAACTTCCTTGCCTGGAGCATTGGCAATGTCACGAATTTTGCTCTTGATACCATCACCTGTGGCATCTTTGGCAGCTTCAGCAGCGATCGCTACTAGGGCGGCGGCATCGTAGGAATGGGGGACAAAAGCGGCCAGATCTTGCCCTGTTTTATCTTTATAGTTCTTGGTAAATTCGGCAAGTGCCTTACCATCGGCTCCCGGAACTGTGCCGATCGCTCCGGCCAAGATAAATTTACCATCGGGAGTATTGCCAATTAGCTTCGGAAAATCTTCGGTTTTAACGCCGTCAGTAAGCAGAATTTTTACATCTTTAGTTAAACCTTGCTCGAAGGCTGCCTTGATCACTGCACCGCCCGAATCGGGATAGAGAATAGCAGCAACGGCATCGGGTTTGCTGCCAAAGGCTCCTTTTGCCTCAGCTTCAAAGGTGGTTGCTTTGGGATCGTAACGGGTCGGTTTGCTTTTATTTACAATTGTCCCGCCCAGTTTTTCAAAAGCTTCCACAAACGCTTTCTCAAAGCCCACGCCGTAGTCATTGTTGATGACGAGGGTAGCAACTTTTTTCGCTCCTTTCTTATAGGCTAAGTTGGCGAGAGCTAGAGCCTGATAAGTATCAGGTGGGGCAGTCCGATACCAATAGCCTTGAAATTCACCTTTTTTTGCCCGCTCGGTAAAGATGGGGCTGGTGCTGCCAGGGGAAATCATCACGACTTTGTTAGGAACAGCGATCGCTAAGGCAGCGGTGGAAACACTACTGGCATAAGCACCAACTACAGCCCCAACATTATCGACCTTAACCAATTTGGTCATCGCTTCCGCACCTGCGGGCGGATCAGTACGATCATCCTCTTTAAAATAAGCGATCGGTTTACCTAACACACCGCCGCACTTATTCACGGTTTCAACGAGAAAATCCGTCGCCTTGATCATGGGCGCACCGATCGAAGATAGATCGCCCGTCGCTGGGAGTAAGGAGCCTAAACGGAGGGCATCTTTAGTACCGCCACCAGAGCCTGTCGCTGGTGTTGTGGTGTTAGAGCCTGTAGATGTTGGGCTGGACTGACAAGCCACAATCCAGATAGTTGTCACTATCGCTAGGAAAGCTAGGCAAAGTGTGGAGAAAAACCTTTTAGTCATGGTTGCGATGAACTACGATCATACATATTTACGAAGTTGCTGTAATTGTATCTGCAAAGTCTCATGCCATCCACCATCGATCCACGCCGTCAAAGAGAATTAGTCCGTTTATTAGAACAGCTCGGACTAGAGCAGACAAAACTAGAGGCGATCAATCCATCGCTAAACCCTGAAGGTTTTGACTGGCTGCTAATCGATCGCGCTTTGGTGCATCCGAGTTTCTCAACTACCTACAACAACGACCAATTAGAGTTTGTGGGCGATAGCGTATTGCGCCTGTCGGTGAGTTTATTTTTACAGGAGCGCTATGGCGATCGCTCGGTGGGAGATCTAGCCGCATTGCGATCGCATCTCGTTAGTGACAAAACCCTCGCCGAAATTGCCAGCATTTACGAACTGCAAAAATATGTGGTCGTCTCGAATGCGGCTCGGAATGATGCCCAAGCCCTGCGATCGCTCCTAGCGGATGCCCTTGAGGCTTTAATGGCCGCGATATATGTCAATACAAGGGATCTGCACTTGATTCGCAAATGGCTCGATCCGCATATGCAACGTTTTGCCTCAGCGTTACTAGCAATTCCCGCCTTGGGCAACTACAAGGTCGCGCTGCAAGAATTAACGCAGGGTCGGTGGAAAAGGTTACCCGAATATCGCAACATTGAAACAACGGAATCAAAGCAGACCAATATTTTTTCTGTAGAAGTATGGTTTAACGATCGCTGTTGGGGCAAGGGACAGGGTAAAAGCATTAAGGCGGCGCAACAAGAAGCGGCGGCGATCGCCCTTGAAAGAATGCAAAATGAAATTTAACCGCCACTAAATAGCACCAATTTATTAGCGGCTTATTAGCGGCGCAAATTTATTTTAGGTAATTTCCATCTATTCCCATCTATTTCCCATCTATTTCCATCTGTAGATATTTGGCAGATATTTGGCAAACCTTCATCATATTTATTAAGATTCACACTTAAGCGTATAAATACTTAACGTCAAATCGTAAATTTTTCTACAAATACAGGACAAGCATCGTAATATTTCTTAGTGTGCTAATTTCGCTTTTCTGCTCAATTTTTATAGATTAGTGCTTCGTGTGGTAAGAAGGAGTCAAGAGTCATTCTGATACTAATATCGATCCTAGCCGCCCTCAATGCTGTGGCAGCAATGTGGCTATTACTTTATGGGCTAAATGCTTATTGGCTCACTGCTGTCCATAAGCCTAAGCTTTCTCTACGGAAACAGCTTGTTTTTCCGCAGCTTAATCCTGCTAGAGAATACCAAACTGCCCAAGCCGCCACAGCGCCATCAACAAGTGCAGGGGCGATCGCTGTCAATAAATTTGACAATTTCGATCAATTTCGCCTCGACAAACCTCTAACCAATAGCTTTGCTAGCTATGTTTTGGCGGTCGATCCTCCAGAGCATCATGCGATCGCCTTAGAGGAACTACCAATCGTTACGATCCAGTTGCCGATTTTTAACGAGCGCTATGTATCGCGCCGCTTGGTTGATGCTGTGTGTAAGCTGGACTATCCCCGCGATCGAATGCAAATTCAGGTACTTGACGACTCTATCGATGATACTCAAGAGATCCTCAGCGAAACCGTCCAAGAATACCAAAATCAAGGTTTCTGGATCGAATATGTCCATCGTGTCAATCGCACAGGGTTTAAAGCAGGAGCTTTGCAAGACGCAATGCCTCTCGTGCAGGGAAATTACATTGCTATTTTTGATGCTGATTTTATCCCCTCCGCCAACTGGCTCAAGGATACGATCCGCCATTATGTCGAGAATCCCGATGCCAAGGTGGCAGTAGTCCAAACCCGTTGGGGGCATATAAACTCTGAATATTCGTTGCTTACCAAGTTGCAATCCACGGGCATAGACGGACACTTTGCGATCGAGCAGCAGGCAAGGTGCAACAATGGCTATTTCTTAAATTTTAATGGTACTGCGGGTATTTGGAACCGACAGGCGATTATTGATGCAGGTGGTTGGCATGCCGATACCCTCGCCGAAGATATGGACTTGAGCTATCGCGCTCAACTCAAAGGCTGGAAGGTAGTTTATGACAATAATATCGTCGCGCCTGCGGAGCTACCCGTTGCCATGCTTGCCTTCAAATTACAGCAATTTCGCTGGGCAAAGGGGAGCATTCAATGTGCCAAAAAGTTAATGTTTCCCATCTGGAAAGCCAATCTCAGTTTTCCAGTCAAATTTCAAGCCACCATGCATTTATCGGGATATTCAGCCCATCCTTTGATGTTGCTTTTGGTTTTGCTTTCAGTTCCTCTCATGCTGATCACACCTGATAGTGCGATCGCTTTGCGAGTTTCTTTTGAGGGTATTTGGTCGGTATTTATGCTGCCAGCTACCTTTGGCCCCCCGTTTTTATATTTTCATGCCCAACGTGACCTATATCCCAAGCTTTGGTATCGTCGCCTCGGACGGATTTTTCTGTTAGCAGTTTTAGGCACAGGTATTTCTTGGAGCAATAGCCGGGCCGTATTCGCGGGCTTGTCCAATACTGGCGCAAATTTTCGCCGTACGCCCAAGTTTGATATCAAACATAAGAGCGATCGCTGGGAAAATAAGGCGTATAAAATTCCCCTTGATGCTACGGCGGCGATCGAAATCGGGCTATGCATTTATAGTGCGATCGCTTCGGTATTGGCTTTCCATAAGGGGCTATATATAACTTTGCCCTTTATGGTCTTATATGCGTTGAGCTATGGCTATGTTGGCGGATTGACTCTCTGGCAGTCTTGGCAGCAATCACGTAATTAACTGAACAAACCAAAATTAGAGAGCGCCAAACGCTCTCTAAATTTTATAATGGTCAATATGTGGTCAATTGTTATCCCAACTTATAACCGCCTACCGATATTGCAGAAATGCCTGCAAGCGATGGAAGCGCAGAATTTTACGACTCCCTATGAGGTTGTAGTAGTTGATGATGGCTCCACCGATGGCACGGTGGAATTTTTGCAAAGCCATCCCCAGCAATTTCCCCATGTCCGCTTGATTTTGCAAAATCATGAGGGAGCGGCGATCGCCAGAAATACAGGCATCGATGTCGCGCTTGGCGAAGTAATCGTATTTATCGATAGCGATCTTGTCGTTACCCCCATATTTTTATCAGCCCATGCAAAGGCTTTAGAAAAATCCCTAGCTAATGGCGATCGCGCCTTTACCTATGGTCAAGTAATTAATACGGCTAATTTTGACGACCCCACCTCTGAACCTGTCAAAATCACCGATATTTCCCATGCGTTTTTTGCCACGGGTAATGTAGCGATCGCCAAGCATTGGCTGCTCGAAGCAGGCAAGTTTGACACTGGCTTCCGTCAGTATGGCTGGGAAGATCTAGAACTGGGCGTACGCCTCAAAAATCTCGGCTTAAGACTAATCAAATGTCCTGAAGCCGTTGGCTATCATTGGCATCCCGCCTTTACGATCGAACAATTGCCAGCCCTCGTCGATGTGGAAGCCCAGAGGGGACGTATGGGCGTATTGTTTTACCAAAAGCATCCCACTTGGCAAGTGAGAATGATGATTCAGATGACATGGCTCCATGTATTGCTTTGGGGGATATTGTCCTTGGGTGGCTTGCTCAACGAGCGATCGCTGCGTCCTCTCCTCACATGGCTCATCAATCAAGGCAAGCCCCAACTAGCCCTAGAAATCGCTAGAATTTTCTTGAATTGGTACAACGTTAAGGGCGTATATGCCGCTTATCGAGAAACTAGGCAAAGCCTATGAAGGTTTCCTTAGAATTTCTTTATCACTTTCATTGCGATCGCTGTCGTAAATGGTGGAGTCGAGCCGACATCGAGCCCCAAATTGGCGAGCAAGTTTACTGTCCTTACTGCGGTCACATTAATACCGTAGAAGCGGTACAAACTTTCCGCAACGCAGCTCGCGGCGGTAGCTGTCTCAGCCAAAGACCCGATGAAATATAATCAAAACCCTGTAGCGCAGTCTACGCACGCCACAGTTTTTAAATCTGGCTTTGATACCAAACTAAACCTAAGTAAATGGGCGCAATTAAATATAAAAACCTTAAACCTATAGCGCACGCTGTGCGTGCGCTATAGGTTTAAGGTTTGGCTTTGGTTTTTACGCCCTTGATAAATTCGACAACGAACATTTCTATATGTCCAATCCCAATATCATTCTGGCAGGTTATCTAGCGGGAGCCACCGACTACATCCCGATCGCTGAGAAATTAGCCAAGCAAAATATAGCGGCGACGGTAGTTCCTTTAAAGTGGTGGGAATGGGTTCCGACTGTAGGCGGGCGATCCATTGCCCCCATTTTAGAAAAACTAGATCGAACCGTAAACTTAGAATTAGAGAGATCGGGTGCATCTAAAGTCAATATCATTGCCCATTCAGCAGGAGGATGGCTATCGCGCATTTATCTAGGCGATCGCCCCTACTATGACAAGGTTTGGGATGCACGATCTAAGGTTGCCAAACTCGTCTGTCTGGGAACCCCCCAGCGCAGCCTTGAACCTTGGTCGCTCAGAAATTTAGGATTTGTCAATGACAATTATCCCGATGCTTTTTATGACGATATTGAATATATCTGCGTCGCAGGGAAATCTGTCCGAGGCACAAAGTCTTCACCGCAAAAATGGCTAGCCTATAGCAGCTATGAACTTACCACGGGGCAAGGAGATGCTTGGGGCGATGGCATCATTCCCCTTGAAGCAGCCTATTTAAAGGGGGCTACAAATATTGAAATTGATGGGGTTTATCATTCAGCAAGATCGGGGAAATGGTACGGCTCCCAAGAAGCGATCGATATCTGGTCGAAATATCTTTAATACCAAGTTAAGAAATGGCGTTGCCATTTCTTAACTTGAAAACCCAGTAATACCAAAACACAAAATGGCTACGCCATTTTGTGTTTTGGTATTACTGGGTTTGGTTTTCAATTTCCGAAAGTGTAGCCACACTTTTGGAAATTGGTATAAGGTTTTGAGATTCCCAAAATGGCGTTGCCATTTTGGGAATTGGGATAACGCCTAGAAAGAATCCCTGCGACACCCCTGAAAGGATGGCGATCGCCCGTAAGAAGTAAATATCAGCCAAAAGGCTTATGAAAAAGCCCTCAATTTTACAACAATCTAGTAGACATTTTTAAAAGATGGATGTATAGTATAGAGGTGTGAGGAGCGAACAAAAGAAAAAGCCTAGGAACGAAACAGGGAAAGTAACCTAGGCTTTTTCTTTTGGTTAATATAAAAAAGAGGGAGTAGTAATTACTACTCCCTCTTTTTTATGGATTTTTATAGATTTTTACAGCTCTTCGTTAGCGCATCTAGCTGTCGCTAAGCTTACCCCAAAAGATGAGTGGCGGCGCGAAGCGCCGCCACTCATCTTTTGGGGTAGCTAGCATCTACGCTATGCGTCAATTCTCACAAGGACAAAGGGTGGTACGACCAAACTCGTAAATTCTTGTTCTTGGTTAGCATTCCAAGAGCTCAGCTCTTCGGCAGTGGGATGGCGTAACCATCCATCCTCGATCCAAGACTGGACTAACTGCGTATTATCTTCGGTTAGAGCTATTCCCACATCGACTAGATCCAACTTTGCCCCAACTAAAATCACCCTCGCCCTTGCCGCATGGGGAGATAGCCATTCCCACAGCGCCACATCCACCATTTCTTCTAAATCTTTTCTTGCCGTACTCACTAAAATTCCTCGCTATCATCAATTGCGCGATCGCCCCCAATGACCTCTAGGTACTTAGCTTTGATCGCTTTAATATCTTGCCATGTTAACCACTTCGGACTACCTTGCTCGCGACTTTGATTGCGCAATAGATAGGAGGGGTGGAATATGGGCATGACCAAACGTCCTTCCCACTCGTACCATTGACCGCGCACTTTAGTAATTGATAGCTTTTCCGCCAATATTGATTTTAGGGAAGTCGCCCCAGTAAGCAAAATGATCTTAGGATCAATCAGTCGAATCTGTTCTAGTAAATAGGGCTTGCAAGTAGTTGTTTCTAATGGGGTAGGAACGCGATTATTGGGCGGACGGCATTTGACGGTATTACAAATATAGACATCTTTAGTCGTGTCAAATCCCACAGATTCTAAGATTTTGTCTAAAAGCTGTCCTGATTTGCCAACAAAGGGCAATCCAGATAAATCCTCCTGCTCCCCAGGAGCTTCGCCGATGATGAGAATTTTGGCATGGCGATCGCCTCTTTCGACAACGACATTGGTGCGCGTTGTGGCAAGCGGACATTTTTGGCAATTACAAGCTGCTTCGCGCAATGCTTCGAGACTGTCAAACTGCTCGTACGCTATAGCTTCAGGAACTGGGCTTTTAGCAGAACGGGGAGTTTTTTTTACCGTTGTCACCTCAGTCGTCACCTCTGCATGGGGAAGCTCAAGCAAAGGAACCTCCGATGGAGTTAGATCGAACAGGCTCATTTGTTCTTTGTCAGTCATAGAAAGCGTATATGCCCCAAAGTCATTGCTTATAGCTAATATTTTACCTATGTAATTACCTATGTAAGCAATCCTGTAATCAACATATTTGGGACTTTAGGCAAAAGTAAACTTACAGCACTTTGCTCTCAAACCCAAACCAAGGATTTCCTTGCGATTCGTTTGATCGATAATTGCTATAAAACCAGAGAGCGCCGCCCGCTAAGTGGGCGATACTCTCTGGTTTTGTTTTTTATACCAATTACCAAAAGTGTGGCTACACTTTTGGTAATTGAAAACCAAACCCAGTAAGGGTTTTAAAATCACAAAATGGCTACGCCATTTTGTGATTTGGTATTAATTATGCTGAGCTATAGCTACAGTCACTTAAATTAGGACAAATCAAAACCCAAGAATAAATTGACGGCGCTTCGCGCCGCCAATTCATTCTTGGGTTTCATGTCCTAGTACACTGGGCGACAGCTATACTTCCTACCTATTTTCTAGCCTTTGATGTAATTTACTAACGGGGATTTGAAATTTTATATCGCGTTTTTGGATAGATTCAACAAGAGGAATATTGTCCCCGAAGTCTGGAAAATTGATGACAGCGTTAACCAACTGCATACCCAATGGTCTTAAATGACCGCCTATTAAATATTCTTGAAAATTCTTAGGTGGCTTTTTAAAATCCTTCTCAAACCACAGACATGTTGATAAGGCAATTTTATCGGTCTTGAAGGCAACTATCCCTAAGAGTTTGAATAAATTGCCAGACTTGATCAGGGCATAGGTTTGTTCTGGCGTGGGATTGACATTTATTCCTAAATTAATCAATACGGTGGCTAAAGGCTTAGGAATAGCACTATCAAGCCCCGTATTTACGGGAGCGAGTAGTAAAGAAGGTTGGTTCTTGATAAAGAGGCTGCTGATTTCGACAAGATTTTTTGACTGCTTGGCATTAGTAGCTCGTTCAACGTAATCGGCAATTAATGCTTTAGCCTCTTTACTCTTTCGCTTTAGCTCATTAGTCAAGCTTAAAAGACCATCAAAAATATAATCAATCTTGCGATCGAGCTTTGCTGGAGAATCTTTTTTGTTTGCTGTTTCTCTAACTATCCGTCCAATCAGTTTTTTCAACTCTTGCGGGTTATCAATGGAAGGTAAGGCACTAAATGCTTCCAAAAGAGCAATATATTTGCAACCAATACTATGCCCAAGCCAAGCAAAGTTGCGATCGCTGAGGTAAGCTGCATAGTCATATCCGTAGGCTATGGCGATTCTGACTAGCTCTGGCATGATTTCATACTGCTCTTTGATTAAAAAACCAGCTTCAGTATAGTGATCAAAAGTAAAGTTGAATGGTAAGACAACTATGGTATAGCCATCCTCAAATAGCCCCCGAAGCAGAGAACGATAGAAAAACATTGGGAAAAACGTACCGAAGAATGCGCCTCCAATAAATTGAATGACTCCCTTTGGTTTTGGGTGTAGCGCCGCCCAGCTATGGGCAATAGGTTGAAATTTCATAAATAAACTGCTTACGTTAATTACCAGTAAAAAATTAATTCCATTCCACAATTTTCAAGTAAATACGTAATGCCAATTCACTGAAGTGTTGGCTCACTTCAGTGAATTAAAAAACAAAACCAGTAAGGGTTTGAGATTCCAAAAATGGCGTTGCCATTTTTGGAATTGGCATAAATCCTATAGTTTAAGAATAAGACCATAGTTATTGCTGCCTATTACAATTTAGAAGTTGCAATAGGCAGCAATAGATTTTAGGTTTTTAGTTTATTGCTTTTTTGGGGGGAGGGGAGAACGAGTAATATCCTTTCTTGCATTGACAAGAAAAATTGAATCTCCAACTCTAGGATCGAACTCAAATGGCTGTTGCCTTGCTGGTTGCTGTAATGCTGGAGGAAGCAAATTAAAGATCTTCGTGAAATCGGTTTTAACGTCTTCAGTGGCTCCAGAAACTAAGAAGCAGTTGGAATCAGTCTTTTTCTTACCAGTAGTTTGATCGTAAAAAATTTGCGAAAATGCGTCGATGGTAAGACTGTCTACAGGAGAAACATAGACTAAATATTTCTGAGCAGCTAATTCCTTTGCCTTGGCTTCAGCATCTGCAACTTTGTCAAAGAAAGAGATCGAGGTCTTTGCAATTTTGACAGGGCATTGAGATGCAGGCAGCCCCGCAACAACACTGTAGACTCGGCCTTGCACAGGAGCGTCAATGGTGAAAAGGGTATTCGTTCCTGGGATTACGGCTCTTGCCCCTTGGAAATCAAACCAACCCTGAGTAAACGAGCCATTAATGCCGTTTTTCTGCCGTGAAGCTTCTAGTACTTGCTTATAAGCGGCTGGGAAATCACTTAAATTTTCAGGAAGGAGCGCACTGAGGTCGAGATTGGGAATCGCCACATCATATTGCAAGATATCGCGATATACCTTAACTCCTTCAGCCTGTTGTTCGGGAGTAACATAAAAAGTGGTTATCCCGCGAGATGCAGGCTGGGTAGCTTGTTGAGCATAAGCTGGGCTTACCCCACCTAGGCACAAAACAAAACTAAGAAGCGCAGCCAAAATTGCAGCTAATTTCTTCACAAATTCTCCTGAATATTCTTTGTTCGTAAAGTTATTTTCAGATCTGTGGTTTTTATGACCACAATTATTTAGACGTTTAACTGATCGAAATCAGGAATTTTTCGAGTTAGCCACGTTTTTTCTACTTGTTTCCCAACTCTTTAGGATTGACGTTTAGACTCGTCGCTCTAATTTTTTGCCTTTGAGTTGTCGCAAAAGCATTTCTACCTCTCCACGAATTGGATACAGTAATTGGCATTTCAAGGCCTTCTCATAGGCCTGTATGCCCCCTAAGCGATCGCCTAAATTAGTTAAAGCTTTTCCAAGCCAGTACGAAGTCATTGCAGGATCATGCTCTTGCAGATCCCGACACCCTTGACAAGCAGCTTGCCAATAATTATTTGCTGTCGAAATCGCGATCGCACGATCGTCCCTATCTGATAATGATGATAATGAATAGCTATCTCCCAGCCATAAAGCAACTGGGATCAATTGCAAACCGCCAATGCGCAAAAGTGCTTTCCCCTGCTCAAGCGCGTGGATGGCTGCTGGATGTTTCCCCGCCAAAGCCAATACGCGGCCGTGCAGAATCCAAGGATCGGCTAACTGTGGAGCAAGGGCGATCGCTTGCTGGGAGACAATACAGCCTCTTTCTTTCTGTTCCAAAGACTCTACGAAGATACGCCCCGCAGTCGCCCATACTCGCCACCGATCGGGAAACCGCAGCAGCATTTCTTCTATTAAGGGCTGTAAGTCCTGCAATTGTTTGGCAGTCGCTAACATCTCGCACAGCCCAAGATAAATTTCGCAATCATGGGGGTATAGATGATAGGCTCGCCCCATAGCAGCGATCGCCTGTTCGTATTCGCCAGTCTCAAATAGACATTTACCGTAGTAATACCAAGCATGGGGATAATTGGGATATTGGGCAGTCAAGTCTGCTAACACCTTTACCCCTAACTGCCAGTCCCCTCGCAAAATATGATAGTAAGCCAGCGATTTTTGCGCATCTGCACTATGAGGTGACCGTTTCAGTAAAGAGGTAAGCATTTTTTTGGTCAGTTTTCCCTCTTGCCCAGACACCAGTCGCATCTGACAACGTCGGTCGATTTGACGCTGGATCGTGCGTATGTCATCGGGAGCGATCGCGATCGCCCTACTGAGTTTATCCCTCGCAACAGAAAAATCACCAAGAGCGATCAAGGCATCATAGATATAAATTAATGCAAGTAATGCAAGAAAATCATTGGGGGCGATCGCGTCAACCTTTTCTAAGGCGTTTAAAACACCCAAAGGATTCTCCCTTTGCCAATACACCTCTGCTAACGCCATCCAATGGGCGATATTGTCAGGCTCGATAACTGCTGCCAAGGTAAAGGACTCAATAGCCCTATGACTTTGATCGCGACAGACAGCTATTAACCCATGAATATGCTCTTGAGTTCCTTGTTTCTCAGACCGCAATAAAGCTTTTTGATATATCTCCACGGCATCTGCTTTTAAGCGCATCAATCGTAAGATTCTCCCTAGTTGCAGCCACACATTCAGTAATTGCGGTTGCACGGCAATTACTTGCTGATATTCCGCGATCGCCTGTTGCCAATTGCCCATTTGAAAGAGTAAATCTGCAAATTCCAATCTCTTCTTCCAGCCTTGGGGATGCTTTTGGACGTATTTTTGCAGGGAAATAAATTTTTGATCTTTTCTAGTTATTTTTTCTTTTAAGTCAATGTAAAAATTTAACTCCAACCCAGAAGACTGATTGAGCTGTACCAATGATGCGGTAATTCTTCCTGACATACGACAGTAGAGTTATAGTTGATTTCTTCTTGATAATTATTGATTACAATTGTTAATTCCCAATCGCAGGAAGACAATGACTGCATATCCATATAATCTGCTAAATCCATAGATAATGGAAGGAAATCTATAGAAGTATCATCCTCACCAGCCAGATATTTATTTAAATACTTTTGAAGGATTCTTTGAGCTTTTTTAACAGATTTACGAGCATTATCTTCAGAGACAAGTAGTTGCTTAGCTATATCCTTGTAGGACTTTTCTTGATAGTAATGCAGGATAAAATAAATCCCCAAACCCTTAGGCAACAATCTAATTTTGTGCTCGATATATCTCCACAACTCTAAGTTTAAAAGATTAGATTCAGGCATAGCACCTGTATAATGTAAGGATAGATTCTCCTTTGATTTAATCTTCTCGATATTTTCAATTCTTGTTGACTCATTTCGACGCTTTCGGAGAATATCTATACAGAAATTATGGATCAGACGACTTAACCAAGCTTTAGGATGTTTTACCTTAGTTACATACTTTGGCCATTCATGACAGGCTTTGAGCATAGCCTGACTTAAGACATCCTCAGCATCAGTGAAGTTGCCCCCCATCCACTTTAAACAACAGTTGTATAAGTAACTTTGATGCAATTGCCATAAATGCCAAAAGTCTAAACAATTGTTTTGCGATATCCCCCTCAATTCAATTGAGTTTTGGCATATGTCTTTTTTTGCTAATTCTGGCAATGGGATCACTCGATCCACCATTTCCTGTATATATGAATTTTGAGCGCACATTCGTTCGTTCATCTAAGGTTTTATGGATGACACATTTATCCTTATCAAAAAAGTATAAAACAGCCGAGAAATGCCAGACTTATTAGAAACTGTATTTTATAAATCGCGGAGAAATAAACATGTCAATTTTATCCAATCTGTTTATTTTTAGCAACATCATTTTCAGCAATATTATTTTAGCTTTGTATAGTTTTTCAAAGTTTCAACCATGATATAGACTTAGTCTCAGATAATCAAAAATACATTAAAATTCAGAAAGAATATTGAATACTGAGATAAAAATTTACACTCACAAAAATAAAGGCTATACAACGAAGAGTTTTGTTAATTGAAATTTAACCTTTAAGTAAGTGCATTTAATTAAAATCCCGATCTAAAATCTGCGGTGCAAGCACAGCGTGCGCCGCAGGTTTTAGATCGGGATTTTAATTATGCTGAGATACTTATAAGAGCTTATTACCCATTACCAAATAGCCAAAACACCTAAGTAATTAGACAGACTAGAAAAAAGAGTCAAGTGTTACATGGTGTCACCTAATTCCTCATTTATAGCAACGTAAGGTTTGTTTAGGACATAAAAGACCAAAGATGAGTGGCAGCGCGAAGCGCTGCCACTCATCTTTGGTCTTTTATGTTCTTATTACTGATTCACGAAAGTGTGACAACACTTTTATAGCTGCCGCCAATTTTGTTAGGACAAAATCAAAGCCCCAGAGAGAGTTGCCGCGCGGAGCGCGGCAACTCTCTCTGGGGCTTTATGTCCTGATACAGTTGGCGGCAGCTATATGAAGTAAACACCAAGCCCAGTAAGGTTTTGAGATTCCGAAAATGGCAATGCCATTTTTGGAATAGGGATTAGTTAAATTTCTAATAAGATCTCTTGCCGATCGCTGATCGCATTTACAACATTGATTCTGGGCAAGCGGTGCTTAAATCCACAGAGAATTTCCCATGAAATCGTGCCTAATAGCTCCGCCCAATCATCGGCAGTATTTCCCGATGCCCCACCTAAAAATGTCACCACATCGCCAACGTTAACATCAGGTATATGGGTTACATCGATCGCACATTGATCCATCGTAATCGTGCCGATCTGCGCAACCTTTTGCCCCTTGACCGAAACATGAAGGCGATTGGATAAACCACGGGGAATCCCATCGGCATAACCGATCGCTACCGTTGCCATTTTCATGTCCGCCTTGGCAATGAACGAACGACCATAACTCACACTCGTTCCCGCCGTGATTTCTTTTACTTGGGTAATACGCGCCTTGACCGTAAGTGCTGGGCGCAAATCCACCAGATTTTGAAGATGGGGCGCGGGATAAAGTCCATAAATCCCCAAACCAGTTCTCACAATGTCGTAGTGAATTTGGCGATCGCATAACATCGCGGCGGTGTTACAAATATGAATATGGGGCGGATCGATACCTTCCGCCTGAAGCTCGGCAATGACCTGCTGAAACCTTTGGGTCTGTAACTGCATGAAGGTAAGATCGCGATCGTCGGCAGTGGCGAAGTGGGAATAAACGCTGAGAATTTCTAGATTTGGTAAATGCTGTACGAGTTTGATAAAGGCGATCGCCTCCTGCCAATTTACCCCCAGCCGCGACATCCCCGTATCAATCTTGAGATGGACGGGAATCTGCGCCCCAATATTGGAAAGGACTTCATGGTAAATCAGCGCTTGTTTGGCATTGCAAATAGTTGGCTGAAGCCGATATTCGGCGATCGCTTTGATCTCATCCACACCGTTAGTCGCCCCTAAAATGGCGATCGGAGCCGTAATCCCTGCATTACGTAACTGTATCCCTTCAGGAATGGTGGCAACCCCCAGCCATGAGGCTCCCGCCTCGATTGCGGCTTGACTGACATCAATCGCTCCGTGACCGTAGGCATCAGCCTTAACGATCGCCATTAACTCTGTCGGTGCGGTCAGTAAAGACTTTAATTGATAAACATTATGCTTAATTGCCGATAGATCGACTTCTACCCATGCACGATGGTTTTGCTTGAGCATTACAACGCACTCCTCATGCGATAAAACAACAAACTCGATAGCTGTAGCGCAAGCTGCGCGTACGCTACAGCTTTTGGGGCTTTATATTTAATTACGCCTAATACCAAGTTAAGAAATGGCGTAGCCATTTCTTAACTTGAAAACCCTTGCTAGGTTTAGTTTGTAATTCACAACAGTGTTGTCACACTTTCGTGAACTGGTATCGTGAACTGGTATAAGTACCTCAACATAATTAAAATTCAGCTCTCAAACCTGCGGCGCAGCGTGAGCCGCAGGTTTGAGGGTTTTATATTTAATTACGCCCATTAGCTACTTTGAGATATCTCCAATACATTGCCTGCACATCGCCAGTACATCGCCAATACATCGTTAATATATTAATGTGGTTCGGCAAAAAGACGCTTGTCGTTATACCAAGTTGCATAACAAACTCAGAATAGGTACTGCGATAAATCTAATTTTGCCGTAGCTCGATCGCAATTCAGTCAAAAGCATGGTTAAGGCTAGACTTAGAGTGAGAATTGCAATCAGTATTTCTACTTAGTTTATTTTAATTAGTTTAATTATCTATACCTATGCGACTCCTGCAACTTATGCCAAGTTTAATGCTGCAAGATTGGCAAAAATATCATCTTCGGTACAAACTGCGGTATGCATTTAAACCAAGTTTTAAACAACCAAGCTTTAAACAAATGTTGCGATCGCGCAAGCGTTTTTTGTCATTTCTTTTTGGAGTGACCTTTTCCTTTACCTTAATTTTGCATAGTCTTGTCCCCGCATGGCTGGGTAGCGATCTGGCGATCGCTCAAATAAAACCCCAAATCCCTCCACTTAGCAAGCCAGTTATCCCTCCATCCCCACCGATCGTCCAGCCCATAGACAAACGTCAAGAGATCCGTGGCGTATGGTTGACCAGTAATGACTTCTCCATGTTTAGCGATCGCCAACAACTTGGGGAAGCCCTAAAACAGCTCCAGAAATTAAACTTCAATACAATTTACCCAGTGGTATGGAACTCAGGCTATGCCATGTTCCCCAGCAATGTTGCTAGAGATGCGGGAATTCAGCCCTTTGTCTATAAAGGTTCGGAAGGACAAGATATTGTCGCTGACATCATCGCTCAAGGGCATAAAAACAATTTATTGGTGATGCCTTGGTTTGAGTTTGGCTTCATGGCTCCGCCCACTTCAGAATTAGCGACAATCCATCCCGATTGGCTAACCCAAGAGCGAGATGGGGATAAAACATCCGTATCCGCTGCTGGGGAAGTAGCATGGCTCAACCCTTTCCATCCAGAAGTACAGAAGTTTCTAACAGAATTAGTCCTCGAAGCCGTCTCAAATTACGATCTAGATGGGATTCAATTTGACGACCATACCAGTCTGCCAAAGACCTTTGGCTACGATCGCTATACCCTGAACCTCTATCGCCAAGAGATGAAAGAGGAGGCTCCCGCAAATGTGAACGATCCTGATTGGGTACGCTGGCGAGCCAACAAGATCTCGGCTTTTATGGCAAAACTAAACAAAGCGGTGAAGCAAAGAAAGCCTAACGTAATTTTCTCCGTATCTCCTAACTATTACGATTTTGCCTACAAGCAACAACTGCAAGATTGGCTAGGCTGGGTGCGCCAAAACATTGTCGATGAATTGATCGTGCAGGTCTATCGCAATGATTTAGAGGACTTTCGCGCTCAAATTAATCTGCCCGAAATTGCCGAAGTCCAAAATAAAATCTCTACAGGCATTGGTATTCTCTCAGGACTGCGCCACAGTAACGTACCGATGTCACAGGTTTACTCTCAAGTTATTACCGCCCAAGAGCGTGGTTTAGGGATCGCCTTCTTTTATTACAAGAGTCTATGGGGCTATGGTCCCGAACCTGCCCGCGATCGCCAAAAGGAAATTCAATATCTATTCCGCAATCCAGCACCAAGGCTTGCCAATAGAAATTACTAAGTAGTTAGGCATAATTAAAAACCAAAACCAGAAGAGCATACCGCCCGCACAGCGGGCGGTATGCTCTTCTGGGCTTTAAGTTTACTTATGCCTAGCTACTTAGCAAGGATCTGATGTTGAATAACTGCATATTTTTGGATAACTTCTTCCTAGCTCATGCCTCCAGCGAGGAAACCAATAATAATTGCTACGGGAATGCGTGTGCCTTTCAGTACTGGTTTGCCATGTTAAATTTCTGTGTCGATAGTAATGGCATTATCCATTTTGCCTAGACTTTGTAATAATTTTTCCAAGGTTTAGCTGCGTTAAAGTTAAAAATAGTCACTTGAAAATCTTGCGAAAGATTATATTCTTGCAATATATTTTGAACTGCATATGATTTTACGGCTGTTGCACAAGCATTAAGGAATAGCTCTAAACATTGTAATGACATCCCAGATTTCTCATATTCCATCTTCATCCACTTTTTCACGGACTCTATTTTGTATCCATCCCAGGGCAAATCCCCTAATCTCCATGTATTGAAATACCATTCACATTCATCACTATATGCGTCAGACAACTCAAAATCCTCTTGAGATGTCAGAAAGCTCAATTTTATTTGACCAGCCCAAGGCAAACAGCTTAGATCAAATCCATGAATTGTTTCAAATTTAAAACGTCTTTTCCAATCATATAGTTCATCCCATAGAGCATCTGCAAGATTTTCAATAAAACTATCCATGCCATGAATTGTTTCACCATGTACTTCTCCAATCGCAAATCTTCTTACTTCTTCATTTGGATGATTTATTGCTGATTCCAAGATAGGAATTATATTTTCGTGTTCAATTTCACCCCAAAATAGCATTTGATCTAGAATCTGAACGATCGCTCGTTGAATCTGCTCATCTGGATCGGCAAGGAACTCAGGTATATACTTCAAAACATCTCTATTAGAAACATATTTCATCAGATATACGGCACGCTGTCTATCTTCAAGGTCATTGCTATTTTTAAAGATGTTGTAGCAATGTTTCATGCCCAAAGGACGAAGAACTCTTAGAACTCCTTCTGATAAACACCAACCATCTTCTAAACTCATGCTGTACTCAACAGCTTGAGCAAAGAAATCCTCACCGAGAATTATTTCGAGTGCTTCCAAACCCATATAACCCGAATATTGATTAATTGCCCCGATTTCTGTTGCTAATTTTTTCCAGTTAACCTGCATATAAATTTCTCAGTCGATTATTACTGACCTTCGATCTTTAAGAAGTTTTTAATTTAATAGTTTAGGTTAACTCATTTTAGTTTTAATAATTCACATTGCCTACGGGCATATATTCTTGGATGAGCTTGCGTTGACTGACCCGATCGCCTTCAGCTAATAAGCGATCGCCTGCCTCTTTGAGAGTTCTCAAATCAAAGCTAGGTGGACGAAATTCGGGTAAAGCCTCCGTGCTATTTACCAAACGTAAGGACAAACGCTCTAGACCAATATCGTAGACAAATTTCCGTACTTGCTCGTCGTATAGGCTGGATCGCAGCGAGCCAAAGAAATCAATCGAGCGATCGGGATACATATCCACCAGACGCTCGATTTCCCATTGGGGAATATTATCGGGCGCAAAAATACCGCTGACAATACCAATGCGATCGGTGCGATCGGGCATCCAGAAAAACTTCTCCATCCGTCCATCCCGAACCAACGGCGCATACAAGGTCGAAAAATCGTTTCCCGTTACAATAATCGGTACGCGCCGAATCGGATTGCTATCATAGCTCCCGGGCAACTGCACATTGGTCGGATTGTCCGCAATATTCATTAATGTGGCATTAACTAGCTGCGTATTCACCGTATACTGCGTCGTCGAATCAACCCGACCCGCTCCCGCATCAAGATCGTTAATCAAAAGCGCACACATTTTGCCCCTTACCTTGACCAACTCCGCTGCTTCCCGATAGCGCATTCTAATCAATCGCGCAGGATCGCCAGCGTCAGGACTCTCTAACTCTCCACCCGACATTCTGATCGGCTCAATCCCCAATTTTTCAAATGCTAATTCGCATTGAAAAGACTTACCTTCACCCTTTCCTCCATGAATTCCTAAAATTAAGGGTACTGTCACATTAGGCAATTTCATGAAGTTTTTAGCTAAATGAACAGCAAGTTTATCCAAAAAGCGCGGTGAAATGTAATAAGACATACAGATTTATTTTTATAATTAGTCCCAATTTATCGTATTTTAAGCCTCTGTTTACATTTTATTTTTAGGTTTGAATTACTTTTTTGACATTCCCAACTTGCGATCGCCTAAATTCATCATCAGAAATAGCCAGCAAGGCGATCGCAATTCTAATCAAAAAGATAGCTTCTGAAATAGCTCCGATAATGGCATTGTGAAACCTTCAATAACATCTTCACCATCTAGGTCATCGGATTGTTTGAGTAAGCGATCGGGTTCTTGGGCAGAACGATAGACTAGGACATAATGTAATTTGAGATTAATTACCCAAACTAGGCGTGAGCCATTCTCAAAATATTCCACAATTTTTTGATCGATCTCGAAAATTGTGTTGTTGGGAGAGAGAACTTCGATCGCTAGATCGGGTGAGCCATCTAAAAAGCCATCGGGTAGTTCAGTAAGTCCCTGTAGTTTTTCCTTGGATACAAAGGAAATATCAGGCGATCGCTTGTTGCCATTCTTCATGGTAAAGGCGGTAGAATCAAGAATAATGCCAAGTTGTCTAGGCAAAATGTAATTCATTAAAGCCATGACTAGAAGGCTGCAAGTATATCCATGCAATGCACCTGAGTTTCCCCTATTAACCAGTTCTCCATGCACAAGCTCATAGCAATTTCCATCGGTTAGCGCCATTAGTTCGGCATCTGTCCAGATTTTTTTGTCTGTTACTGGAGTCGGGATTGTCAGTGTTTGCATTTCCAATTCCTACTAAGTCTGGCTTTTGAGTAGTTATTAAACGTGACGTGCAACTAAGAAAGTGCAAAAAAACTCACAGCCGAAAGTGTTAGAAAATAGGACTAACGCCATTAGCGGTGAGCATCATATTTTCTATGGAATATTTTATCATTGCTGTCTTTTGCAAAGTCGATGAACTGGTCAAAGAAATAATGGTTTCCAGCCTTAAAAAGTCGCACCACCTTTGTTCGACAAGCCGCTAATCTGTGGCAGTGCAAAGCAATGCTCCAACAAAAGCTAGCTCAACAATTGGATGCGCTAAACGACGATTTGCATTTGGTTGATGGCGTTTTGCAGTTTGAAGACTTGGTTGTTTCTTAATTCTTAGTTGCACATCGCGTTTTATATAGTTGATAAGACCACTCTGGGATTAGCCCAAAATTCTTGTATTGCTTGGATCACTCTAGGATGAGTTCGGAGATCAGGGTGGCTTAATCCATTTAAACAAACAAAATGGGCATGTTTGAACTTAGTCGATTCAACTGTAACCATTAAATCCCAACCACCGATAATATGCCCTGCGACAACTAATGTTGGAATTACAGCCGCAATTTTTTCGGCTAAGTATCGCCTATCTGCTCTAAGATGCTTAGCCATACCGATGCGAAGCCCTAAAGAATAGATTATTTTTGCCAGATCTGCCCCACCAATGGGAGAACCTAAAAGCACTAAAGATTCAATGCGATGCCACCATTCGGGATGGCGCGATAGTACTTCTACCCAGATGACTCCACCGAGAGATTTAGCAATAATCCGAGCAGGTATATCAGGATAATCTTGAAATGCTTGTGCTGCTGAGTGCGCTACCTTTTGAATAAGTGGTTCGATCGCAAAGTGGGTTTCAATAGAAAACTTAAATCTATCTGGTATTAGGGATGGTAATGAGCCTAGATAGGGGGCAATGATTACAGATTGAGGAGGCGAAACTTTTTTCGCTAGAACCTGCATAGTATAGTTGCCGTCACTCATACCATGTTGCGAAAATACTATGAGTTTTGGATATTGACCTTCCATAGGTGAAATTTTCCTCTGTAGATTTGTGATTATTGACCATACAGCAACTTGCTCACAAAAAGTTTTAGGATAATGCACTCCGTATTTTCTTTAATGCATCATTCACATCTGTAATTTGGCAAATCCACCCTTCTTGCTGTTCATCCTTTAGCGCTTTTCTTATTGCCTTAAGTTTAGCAATAGCATCTACTGCATAATTTCCTACTAAACTTCCATAGTTAACAAGAGCAGCGATCGCACGTTCTTGGACATTCCAATCATGTCCTTCGGTATCGTCTAATGCCTTAATGATTATAGGTACAGCTTTTTCAGGAGATACTTGCAATTTACCCATCGAGTTTATGGCATTACCTCTTATATACCATTCGGCAGCAGTTGCATTTTCTAGCAAAAGCTCACATAAATCTTCATCTTTTTTACCAGTGGAACCCAGTGCTAAAATTGCCAAGCTCTTAGTGTTCTCTGTTCTCGATTTAGCGATATCGATCAGAGGTTCGTATAATGATGCCGATTTTTCATCCATAAGCGAACAGGTAAAAAGGGTAGCATGAAGCAGATTTGTGTTATCTGAAAATAAGTGGAGCTTAAGCGCTGTAATTATTTCAGGGAATATGTTAGAAAGTTGGACTAATATTTCACCCATTGTATAAGGATGCTTATTGATTCCTCGTTTTTGCATTAAGCTAAATATCTCAGGAAGCGCTTCTATAGCTTTTACTCCCATTCCTTTGAGGGCATTACATGCCACCCATTCGATTTCTGGATCATCACTTATGAGCATGGACTTAATTTCAGCTATAGCTAATGACGCAAACTCGCCACAATGCTCAATCAGGGCGGATAAAATGAAATACCTGTCATTAATATAGTTATGGAAATCAAAGTCAACTTGCTTACCAACTCGGATTTCCTGTACATAATTAATACGAGAACTCACATAGGCTTTTATCACTTTCTTTAAAAGCGTCCCATCACCATCCAATTTAATCGCACTAATATAGAGGCTACTATCACTGCGTCCCATCGTATGCCAACGCCCTGCAATTAAATTGATTTCTTCAGTTAAAGCGGTAATTTTTTCTTTTTCATTAATGCTGGTATCGGCTAAGTGATTAATTAACGTGGCTAAGTGTTCAATGCGTTCAATTTCTTTCATCTTTATTTAATATATAGCTATACTCACTTAAGTCAGGAAATCCAAGCCAATAGAGAGTGGCGGCGCGAAGC
>NZ_SELU01000053.1:0-39170 GCF_006861605.1 Pseudanabaena sp. UWO310
AGGTAAGAATGGGCGGCGCTTCGCGCCGCCCATTCTTACCTATTTAGCAGTTAGGACAAATCAAACCCCAAGAATTGACTGGCGGCACGAAGCGCCGCCAGTCAATTCTTGGGGTTTATGTCCTAGTACATTTGCCGATAGCTATATTGGTAAAATGTATTGGTATTGGTATTGGTATTGCGGTTTTCAAATGAGTGCCTACTCATTTGAAAACAAAAAACAATTCTAGTAAGGGTTTTGAGTTTTCATTTTGCCGTAGGCAAAATGAAAACTGCAATAAGTAAGTGGGCTTAATTAGCTATAAAGCTCTAAAACCTGCGGTGCAAGCTGCGCTTGCACCGCAGGTTTTAGGGCTTTAATTATGCGCAGCTACTTAGTAATGTATAGATAATGTATTGAATTTTATCGAGGGTATTTAATATTCCTATTTGTAAATTTCATGTCACGCCAATGGGAATCGCTATAATATAAAGATAATATTAAATATCTCCTGTTTTTTTTGCTTGGCTGACATTACCAAGAATAAAGTTGTACTTAGTTCTTGGTTTTTTGCGTGTTGTTTTTGGATTACATAACATTATGTCTAACCACGCAGAGGATTTTACGCTTAATGAATTGAGATCGGCGATTGTCCGTAATATTTTAACGGTAAGCCCAGAAACGCCAGTAATTGAAGCGATCGCGCAAATGCTCTCTTTTGGTTCCGATTGTACGGATGGTAATGATGACATTGATGAAGATTACATCCACCAAGAGGCAAGATCGAGATGTGTACTGGTTGTGGAGCAGGAAAAGATTGTCGGTATTTTTACAGAACGAGATGTTGTCAGGTTAAGCGTTCAGCCGCGATCGCTAGAGCAATTGACTATGCAGGCGGTCATGACCTCACCTGTGATCGCAGTTCAGGAATCTGAATTTACGGACTTTCTCACCGTGATGCATTTGTTGCAGAAACATCGCATTCGCAATTTGCCGATTTTAGACGATGGCGATCGCCCTTTGGGACTGCTCACTCAAGAGAGCCTTTGGCAATTGTCCCTATCCCAACTATTGATTCATCAGACCGCCCAGAAGGAAGTGATTGGCATTAGCAAAATTGCTATTAGCAGACAGCAAGCCGCAATTCAAAAGCTCAAATCCGCAGAACAGGCTCTCAAAACACAGCGAGATTTTAATCAATTAATTGCGGAAATTAGTAGTCGGTTTATTGATGTTAGCCCTAATAACCTTGACGCAGAAATCGTTAGCGCTTTGCAACTAGTCTGTAGGGCAACCAATTCTGATACGAGCTATCTGATCAAATATGATATCGCTTATGATATCGCTGAACCCATAGATGATGCTATCTCTGCTCTCCCAGAGGGAACCGTAAGCGTCACCCATGCATGGTCTAAACCAGAATATGCGCAGCAGATGACCTTGGTTAAGAACATTCCCCTCACCCTCTTCCCTTGGTCGCATACCCAGCTCCTACAACGCCAAATTGTTAATATTCCTAATGTTGCCGATGTACCTGCCGAGGCTGCGATCGATCGCTCCCATTGGCAAAAGTTTCATCTTGTCTCAAATCTATCGGTTCCGTTGATTCAGAAATCGGTGGTGACGGGATTGATCGGTTTTGCCTCCTTTAGTCATGTGACCCATTGGGACGAAGAATCGATCCGTTTATTACAGGTGATGGGACAAGCGATCGCCAATATCCAAGAGCGGATTCAGTCTGAGTACAATTTACAGGTAAGTGAAAATCGCTTGCGATTAGCCCTATGTGCAGCAAATCAAGGGCTTTATGATCTTGATTTACTGAGTGGCTCGGTGATTGTCAATGCTGAATATGCCATGATGCTAGGCTATGATCCCGATACTTTTCAAGAAAGCAATGCTAAATGGATGGAAAGAATGCACCCAGACGATCGCGATCGGACGCTGGAAATCTATACAAACTATATAGCAGGGATTTTGCCAGAATATGAGGTGGAATTTCGCCAACGTACGAAAATGGGGGAATGGAAATGGATTCTTTCTCTTGGTAAAATCGTTGCCAGAGATGAGTGGGACAATCCTGTTAGAATGATCGGCACTCATACGGATATTAGCGATCGCAAAAAAGCTGAGGCGGAGATGCTACTTGCTGAGCAAGTGCGGAAAGAACTTAAACTGTTGGAAAGCCTTTTTGATATTATTCTGGCAGGTTATTGGGATTGGGATATCCAAACTAATGAAGAATATCTGAGTGAAGGTTTCAAGAAGATGTTCGGCTATGAAGATGCTGAATTGCCTAATTCTCCCGAAACTTGGCAAAATTTGATCTTTGCTGAAGACTTAGTTAAGGTATTAGAATCCTTTGATCGCCATGTTGAAAGTCATGGCGCAGTGCCCTATCGGAATGAAGTCCGCTATCGTCATAAAGATGGTTCTACGGTATGGGTCATTTGTTTGGGGAAGGTTATTGAATGGGATGGCGATCGCCCACTGCGCATGATCGGCTGTCATATCGATATTAGCGATCGCAAAAAATCGGAGGAAGCATTGCGACTTAGTGAAGAACGATTAAATCTCGCCCTAGAAGCGGCGGGTGATGGATTATGGGACTGGAATATCCCGACAGGTGAGCTCTATCTTAGTCCCCGATGGGCGGAAATGATCGGCTTTGAAAGTAACGAACTCGCCGCCGATGTGAGTGTATGGGAACAGTTGATTCATCCCGATGATAAACCTTGGGTAATGCAATGTCTCAATGCTCATTTTGAGGATGCTACGGTTCCCTATAAATTTGACTATCGAGTAAGAACGAAATCAGGGAAATATTGTTGGATTGCCAATTACGGAAAAGTGGTAAGGCGAGATGCGGAGGGGAAGCCCCTACGCATGATTGGCACGCACCGCGACATGACCATCAGCAAGCAAACGGAAGAAAAACTGCGCAAGAGTGATACCCATCTCAAAACTGCCCAGCGAATCGGTAAATTGGGGAGTTGGGAATTCGACCCCCATAACGGACAGATTCTTTGGTCGGATGAAATGTTTCAAATCTTTGGACGCGATCCCGAAATCGGTACGCCTACCTTTGAAGAACTCCAGCAATTAATCCATCCTGACGATCGCGAATTTCATCAGCAATTAGTGCAGTCGGCGATTAGCGAGATCCAGCCCTACAATCTCGAAATTCGCTTTTATCGCTTTGATGGCTCTCTGGGTTACATCCAATCCAGAGGCGAGCCCATAGTTGATGAGGTGGGGCATTTGCTTTTATTGATTGGCACTACCCTCGATATTACCGATCGCAAGCAGTCGGAAGCTAAGCTCAGGCAAACTACGGCTCAATTGGCAGCTTCTAACCATGAGTTAGAGGCTTTTGCCTATTCCGTTTCCCATGATTTGCGATCGCCATTGCGGGCGATCGATGGATTTAGCAAAGCCCTCATTGAGGACTATGGAGATAAATTTGATGATGATGCTAAGGACTATTTTGATCGGATTCGCCGTAATGTTGCGAGGATGGGAACGTTAATCGAAGACCTGCTGCGGCTATCCCGCGTATCTCGCTCGGAGATGCAATATAGTCAAGTGAATCTGAGCCAGTTAGTACAGGAACAACTTGACGAACTGCAATCCCTTGAGCCAGCCAGACAGGTTGAAATGGCGATCGCGGATGGAGTGGTAGTTCTTGCCGATCTTGCCCTCATGCGGATCGCAATTAGTAACTTAATCCAAAATGCATGGAAATTTACTAGTCATCATCCTATCGCTAGGATCGAGTTCGGCGTAATCGCATCGCAGGGCGATCGAGCTAATATAGCTAATATTCAAGACGATCAATTAGTTTACTTTGTGCGTGATGATGGAGCAGGATTTGATATGAACTACGCCAATCTGCTATTTGGAGTCTTTCAACGTTTACATAATACGAATGAATTTGCAGGTACGGGGATTGGCTTAGCGACAGTTCAACGGGCAATCCATCGTCATTGTGGACAGGTTTGGGCTGAGGGCGCAGTAGAAAAAGGAGCAACTTTCTACTTTACCTTAGCCGATCTATCATTAGTACAGGAGCTTTAATCATGCCTTCTCTTCGTCCCATTATATTAGTTGAAGATAATCCCGATGATGAAAGACTGACGATTAGAGCTTTACGGCGTGGCAGCATTGCTAATGAAATACTAGTAGCGCGTAATGGTGAAGAAGCCTTAGCAATGGTGCTCAGTTCTCATCCGTTACCCAGCGTAGTTTTACTAGATTTAAAGCTGCCCAAAATTGATGGACTGGAAGTCTTACGACAGATTCGAGCCAATGAACGCACGCATTTATTACCCGTTGTGGTACTTACTTCCTCTAGTGAAGAAAGCGACATCATTAATAGTTATAATTTGGGGGCAAATAGCTATGTACGCAAGCCCGTAGAAATTGAAAAATTTATTGAGGCTGTACGTCAACTAGGGCTGTATTGGGCAGTAATTAATGAAATACACCCAGAGGTGCGCAAACCATGACGGATAGCCTAAAAATTTTAAATATTGAAGACTCAGAAGATGATTCCCTCCTCCTATTGCGAGAGTTGCGTCGTGGCGGATTTAATGTGACGTGGAAAAGGGTAGAAACAGCGGAAGCACTACGTGAGGCTCTGGCTCGGCAATCTTGGGATGCAATTATTTCGGACTATCATTTGCCCAAGTTTGATGCATCCGATGCATTGGCAATCGTGAAACAGAATTATCCAAATCTCCCTTTCATTGTGGTTTCGGGGAAGATTGGTGAGACTGCGGCTGTAGAACTCATGAAGGCAGGGGCGCATGATTACTTGATGAAAGATGGGTTGGCTCGCCTTGCTGAAGCCGTGCGACGGGAAGTTCGGGAAGCCCAGATCCGTTGGGAACGTCAATGCACGAAACTCGAATTAGATCGAGCCAAGGAACGCCTACAACTTGCCATTGAAGGTTCAGGAATTGGATTGTGGGATTGGGATATTGCAGCAGGGGTGATAAATATTAACTCCAGATGGGCAGAAATAATTGGCTATACGCTCACGGAAATAGAGCCAATTAATTTTGAGACTTGGCAAAGGTATCTCCATCCCGATGATTTTAAGAAAGCCAATCTCCTGATCGAGCAGCACTTCAGTCATAAAATCCAGAGCTACGAGTGTGAATTACGGATGCAGCACAAAGCTGGTTCTTGGGTTTGGATATTGTGCAAAGGCAAGGTGGTGGATTGGGATGATCGGGGGAAACCCTTGCGCATGGCAGGAACGCACCTAGACATCAACGATCGCAAACTGGCTGAATTGCGCATAGAGATGCAAAACTCAATCTTGGAACGTATTGCCAAGGGGGAGCCTCTCCGCGATATTCTCGATGCCTTAGTAAGGGTGACAGAAGAACAGATCGAAGGAGGTTTATGTTCTGTTTTATTGTGCGATCGCCAAGGTAAATTGCGCCATGGAGCGGCTCCTAGTTTGCCAGATGCCTATAATCAGGCACTCGAAGGGCTGGCGATCGCTGAAGGTGTGGGCTCCTGCGGTACGGCGGCTTTTCGCAAAGAGCCAGTCATTGTCGTGGATATTGCTACCGATCCGCTATGGCAAAACTATAGGCATCTAGCCCTGTCCTATAATTTACAATCCTGTTGGTCATTGCCCGTCATCGCTAGTGATGGTTCGGTGGTTGCCACCTTTGGCTTATATCACCATTCCATTCACAGCCCCCACCCCCGCGAGCTAGAAATAATTGCGATCGCGGCGAATATCGTCAAAATTGCGATCGAGCGTGAGCGATCGACCCAAGCCCTAGAGCATCTAAATCGGGAACTGGAAAAACGAGTAGAAAGACGTACGGAAGCTTTACAGAAGAGTGAAGCTCGGTTGCGGGAAGCACAGCAGATCGCCCACCTCGGTAGTTGGGAAATCGATCTATCAACCCAAAAACTGAGTTGGTCAGAGGAACTTTTCAAAATCTTTGTCCTCGATTCTAATTATGCCGAACCAACCTACGGACAGTTTTGTCAATACTTTGCTTCCCACGAACAGGAACGTTTGCAACTGCTGAACGAACGCGCCATTAAGTACCGCGAGCCCTTTGCCATTGATGCACAAATTATTCGTGCTGATGGCTCTACGGGCTATGTTTTTATGAGGGCGGAAGCGATCTGGAATGCGGTCGGTCAGGTGACTAGATTATTTGGCATTATTATGGATATCAGCGATCGCTATGCCATGCAAGAAGCCTTGCAACGTAGTGAAGAACGCACTCGTGCCACGCTTTCGGCGCTGCCTGACATTGTGTTTCGCGTCGATCGTGAAGGTAGGTATGTCGATTTTATGGCTTCCCCTCAAGGGGAAAACCTTGTTGATCCTGTGCAGGTGATTGGCAAAAGCATTTACGACCAATTGCCCATAGATATTCTCAAAGACCATGCAGATGTTAAGTATGAAGCCATCCAAAGAGCCCTCACAACTCAGTCGGTATTTAGTTACGAACAGCAAATTCATCTGAATGGCAAACTTCGCTACGAAGAAGTTCGCGTCGCTCCCTGCGGCAATGAAGAAGTAGTCTTTTTTATTCGGGATATTAGCGATCGCAAGAAGGCTGAGGCGCAACTCCAAAAAACTAATGAGAAACTGGCTCGTGCTACGCGACTCAAGGATGAATTTCTTGCCAATATGAGTCACGAACTACGTACTCCCCTGAATGCCATTTTAGGTATGACCGAGGGATTACAGGAAGAAGTATTTGGTGAGATTAGCGATCGCCAGTTAAAAGCATTACAAACTATAGAAGCTAGTGGAACGCATCTATTAGAGCTGATCAATGACATTCTTGATGTTTCTAAAATAGAATCTGGTCAAATTGAACTGGAATGCGCCCCAACCTCGATTAGTCAACTCTTTCAGTCCAGCCTATCCTTTGTGAAGCAGGAAGCAACGCAAAAACAGCTCCAGATCTTTACTAAGTACCAGCAAAACCTGCCCGATCTCCTAGTTGATGAACGGCGGATTCGGCAGGTATTGATTAATATCCTTAATAATGCAGTCAAATTTACTCCCAATGGGGGACAGATTACCTTAGAGGTTATTCAAATTGCTAAGCCGAGAGAACGAGTCAGTGGTGACGATCGGGAATATCTTCAGATTTTAGTGACGGATACGGGGATTGGCATTGCCAAGGAAAATATCCCCAAACTATTTAAACCCTTTGTCCAGATTGACAGTGCCTTGAACCGCCAATATACGGGTACGGGGTTGGGACTTGCCCTCGTTAAGAAGATTGTAGAGCTCCATGGCGGTAAGATTGGGTTGACTAGTGAATTAGGTGCGGGCAGTTGTTTTTCCATCGAGCTACCTTGCGTTTCCCCTTTAGCGATGCCGCTTAATCCCGTAGAAAATGCTCAAATATTTGTCAATGCAGAACTCAATTTAGATATCGTTGAATTAAAATCACCGCTCATCTTGATCGCGGAGGATAACGAAGCCAATGTGATGACAATTTCCAGTTACCTCATGGCAAAAGGGTATCGCATTGCGCTGGCTGCCAATGGGCAAGAGGCGATCGCCATGGCGCAATCGACTAAGCCCGATCTGATTCTGATGGATATTCAGATGCCTGTAATAGATGGATTAGAAGCCACCAAACAGATTCGCCAAATTCCTTCCCTAGCTCAAGTGCCGATTATTGCCCTGACTGCTCTAGCCATGCAACCCGATCGCGATCGTTGTCTCGCCGCAGGGGTAAATGATTATCTTGCCAAACCTGTGAAATTAAGAGAATTAGTCAATACAATCCAAAAATTTCTATGATGCAATTCCTCGCGTATTGTCGCGATCAGGACATAAAAAACCAAATATGAGTGGCGGCGCGAAGCGCCGCCACTCATATTTGGGCTTTTATGTCTTACAGCATATCGATCAAACGAAGAAGATTTTTGCAAGCTTTGCTTCGCAAAGCTTGCAAAAATCTTCTTCGTTTGGGTTTGGGCGCAAAGCACTGTAAGCAAAAAAGCACTGTAAGCAAACCTGATGTTGCTAGGGCGCTAAATCTTAGCAAGGGATTCATACCAATGCCCAAAAGTGTGGCTACACTTTTGGGCATTGAAAACCAAACCCAGTAAGGGTTTTAAAATCACAAAATGGCTACGCCATTTTGTGATTTGGTATCATAGGGTAATCTGACCATAAAACAACTGCCTTCACCTACCTTACTCTCAACGCTGACTTCTCCACCATGTAGCTCGGCAAGTTTCTTGACTAAATTTAAACCTAGCCCCGTACCAGAATATTGGCGACTCAGGCTGCTATCTATCTGCACAAAGGGTTGAAATAGCCTCTTGAGATCTTCCTGCGAGATTCCGATTCCATTATCGGATACCGAGAAATACAGTTCGTTATGGGTTAGCTTTGTCTCTAGCAACACCTTGCCATTCTTTTGGGTGAACTTTACGGCATTACTCAATAGGTTGATGAGTAACTGCCTCATTCTCCTTTCATCTATGACAATCACTTTGGGTACATTGGTATCGATTTCGAGATTTAGTTGAATATTTTTTTGAGCGGCTTGATGTTTGACAAAGCTAAGGCTGCTTTCGCATAGGTCGCGGACGGAAACCGATCGCAGTTCGAGGGAAAACATTCCCGATTCGATCTTAGCAACATCGAGAATATCGTTGATTAGTTCTAAAAGATGTTGTCCGCTTTTTTGAATGGTCTTGAGCGATCCCTGTTGGCGTTGGTTGAGTTCGCCAAAGGCGTTTTCAATTAATCCTTCGGAAATTCCTAAGATTGCATTGAGGGGGGTGCGTAACTCATGACTCATGGCGGCTAAAAATTCATCCTTAAGGCGTGTGAGCCGTTCGAGTTCTATGTTCGTCGCAGTTAGTCTTTCATTACTTAACTGGAGGGCGGCTTCGGCACGTTTGCGATCGGTAATATTTCTCACTAAAACTAGGACTTCGTCGTTGCCACAGGGGCTAATTCGTACCTCTTCATAGACCCATTCGTGATGCTTTTGGAGCTTATGTTCATAGATTTGGACTTCTCCCGTAGCGATCGCTAATTGGGAGGCTTTAGCTTGGTTGGCAATAATATCAGGAGCCAAGACTTCAGAAATATGATGTTTAATCGGGATAAATGCTTCCTTGTCAGGGATATGCGGCATGATGCAATCTAGACAGGTTCCGTCCGTTTTGAGACGAAGCAATAGATCGGGAATAGCATTGAGGATTTCCCGTTTGCGAGTTTCACTTTCAGCGAGATCGGCAGTACGCTGTTCGATTCTCAGTTCTAACTCTTGATTGAGTTTATGGAGAGCCTGTTGCGTCATTTTCAGTTCGTTGATGTTTTGAATCAGGGCGATATCGTACATTGGTCGATCCTGCGCGTCGCGAACTATCGAAACACTCAATAATCCCCAAATAAATTGTCCGCTTTGGTGGAGAAACCGCTTTTCAATATGGAAGCTATCGATCTCATTGGCAAGTAATTTTTGATAATGAAAGAGGTCAACTTTGAGATCGTCGGGATGGGAAATCTCTTGAAAGGTTAAAACCTGTAATTCGCTCTCAGAATATCCCAGCATATGACATAGAGCTTGGTTGACCGCAATATGTTTGCCGTTGGGGGCAGCCAGTGAGATACCTACAGCCGCACTGTCAAACACACTCCTAAAGCGCATTTCCGATTCGCGCAAGGCTTCTTCTGCCTGTTTGCGATCGCTAATATTGCGAATGATAGTTAGCACCTCGCGATCATTAACGCGCACGATCTGTACTTCTTCATACTGGACTTTGCCGTTGATCAACCATTGCTGCTCGAAGGTCTGGATTTCGCCCGTAGAGATTACCTGTTGGATCGCTGTTAACTTCCGATGGGCTAAATCGATGGGGAGAACGTCTAAAAAATGTTTGCCAATGGGATCGAAATCGGAAGCGAACAGATCGGCGACATAGTGACTAGAGAAGCACTCTAGATAGATGCCATCCACACTCACGCGATAAATTAGATCGGGGATGGCGGTGAGAACCGCTCTTTTCTGAGATTCCACATTGGTTAAGGAATCTTCAGTTAGTTTATTTTTGGCAAAAAGAACCCTCTCTAGGGTGGCTACTCCGATCAGGCGATCGCTATCATCGAGAATGGGTAAGTGGCGGCAATGCTTCTGTTCGAGGAGATCGAGGATTGATTCTAGATCGCGTACTTGGGACTCTCTCATGCTGGGAGTTTCAGTTGCCAGTACTGCTGCGATCGGTAACTTGGCGAAATTAACTTGTTTTTCCACTAAACGCAACACATCTTGTTGGGAAAAAACTCCCATTAATCGCTCGCCATCAACTATCAAAATACAGCTTGTCCTTGCTTCTAGTAGGCGACGATCGCAGGAATGATCGACTTCAACCGCATCAATTAGCCGATTTAGGATACAGATCGCTTCCCATACCGATTTTTCGGGAGAAATTATAAGCGGATCGCGATCGATGGCTAGATCGAGGTAAATGCTTTTTTCTAATAGCATTGGTTTGATTTTAAGTTAATGAGAAATATTCCCCCTCCCTATTATATAGCGATCGCTAAGGTCGTTAAGCTATCTATAATAATCCTAAAGGATTTTTATAGATATTCCTATAGGTATTCCTATAAATATTTTTCCGTATATCTATAGAAATATCTATGGGGAAACGGAGAAATTAGGGCTTCTTGGGAGATTATTTGTATTTTCTAAAACCTTGCAAAAATCCGCTGATTTCGATCGCAATGTCAAGCAATGGATATTGCACTACGATATATTGCATGACGATACAACTATAAACGCTAGCTTATAGAGGAATTACCTAGAATGGCTGTCGATTATGACCTCGTAGTGATCGGTATAGGGGCTTATGCCCTCAAATTAGTTTGTCTTGCTGCCCAAAGTGGAGCTAGAGTTGCATGGATCTGCGATCGCCATAGTCACGATCTAACCGATCTAAATATTGTTCAGATTCTGGATGTTTTGCAACTATTAAAAAGTAGGATGGTTACACATTCTACGGCTGAGAAATTAAGCCTATTTCCCCAACAAATTAAGCAAGCTTTAAAGGATGTTTGCCCAGATGATTTATGGGATATGGTGCAAACAATAGGTGTTGATGTAATTATTGGAACATGCAAATTTGATCGTAAATCACCTAATTTCTACGGTTTAGAAGTGACTGAGTCCGATGCTTTTGCCACCGATCGGATCTCTCAACGGCGTTTGACTTCCCGAACCTATGCGATCGCTGACGATCCGCCCACACCGTTAAGTAAAATTTTTGGACTTGCCGATGGTGATTACTTAACCGCAAGCAAACTAATGTCTTTAGAAAATCTACCCAACTCGATCGCAGTTTTAGGCAACGATGTCTATGCCTGTGCGATCGCCCAAAATTTGAATTTTCTCGGTGTAAAAACCTATTTACTCGCAGATCACAGCCCGATCTTGCCCTCTATCGATCTGGCGATCGCGCGGACATTGCAAGCACAGCTCGAAGCAGAAGGAATTGAGATTTATACCAATGCCAGAGTTACGGCGGTAAGTAAAATTCAGTTTGATCGCTCGCGGATTTGGCTAGGTAATACCACGCTGGAATGCGATCGCCTGCTCCTTCCTATTGCGCCAAGGACTTGGTATATTCCCCACGAAAGCTATATCTATCAATGTCATCATGAACAAGATATTGCCCAGATCCTCTACCAATGCTTGCGAACTCATCCTTGGCATTTGCCCAATAGATCGGAAGTTCCTGCTACGATCCATGTACCTTCCATGCCGCCAATCTCCCAAATTGGGCTCACGGAATCCGCAGCGAAAAATTTGGGGCGTTCTACCTATGTTTTAGAAAGTGCCAATGAAAATATGGGTATGTGCAAAATTATTTGCGATCGCCAAGGAAAAATTCTGGGGGCGAGTATGTGTGGAGAGCGAGCAAAATTAGTGATCGAAGCGATCGCTATGGCGATGCAAGGGAAAATCAAAATCCAGAACATCGAGGTTTTACAAGAGTTGCATCTAACCGAGCAATGGTCAAAAATCCATCGCCATACTTCTCAACAGGAAAAGTCCCAACAGGAAAAGTCCCAACAGGAAAAGCTCAGGAATTGGTTTATAGCTGCCGCCAACTGTATCAGGACATAATACCAATTCCCAAAATGGCAACGCCATTTTGGGAATCTCAAAACCTTACTGGGTTTTATACCAATTCACAAAAGTGTTGTCACACTTTCGTGAATTGGTATAAAACCCCAAAGAGAGTTGCCGCGCGGAGCGCGGCAACTCTCTTTGGGGTTTTGATTTTGTCCTAACAAAACTGGCGGCAGCTATACTTTTCGGCGTGATGGGAATTTCTAGATTTCCCCTGATTGATGAAATCGTTGCAATATCGAATCGGAGGAGACATGGCGGAGGATATCCGCGATGAGATTTTTCGCTCCCCACCTGCCAGAGGCACGGCTGTGGTCTATATCGTTTATCAATCCTTGAAATAGTAAATGTATGCTCAATCCCACGCCCAAAATTTGGATATATCTTGCTATTTCATTCTGAAGACCAAGTTCACCTGTACCACAAGCGATCGCGACGATTGCCATGAGCCATACATAATTCCTTTGTGTGGGATATTTGCCGATCGCCCACAGGGCTAACAATCCATTAAATCCGAAACTAATTGCTCCATCTAGCCAAGGAAAAGGTGATATCAATACCCCAATCGCTTCAGTGACGAATATTGCCGCTGCGATCGCTGTGGTTCTGCGTAATTTCGCTAAATGGCGCTGGGTAACGGAGTTTTGAATCTCTAAAAGCGAGAGCAATACATTCACCGCTAAGAGTTCTTTCCCCTCCCTATTTAATAGATCGAGGATTCTTTGCTTTAAGTCTTGAATATCGGGAAATGTCGGTTCCCAAATCTCTTGACTACGCCCATCGCTATATTGAACGCGCACCTTGACGGGTTTCGGCTCTGCCGATACCAAGATGATTTCCTCTGGTGAAATTAGTTTTTGCAATTCAGAACTTTGTAATGATTGGTGAATGGCAAGGCGATCGCGATCGGGATAAAGATCCACCTTATTAAATACCAACAAGATCGGCTTATAAAATTGTTGCAGATTGGCGATCGCCTCTTGTTCTAACCTCGTCATGTCACCAGCGATCGTAAACAAAATTAGATCTGCTTGCTTGGCGGTCGCTAGGGCGATGGCTGCTCTTTCCTCACCGCCAACCTCATCAAGACCCTGCGTATCAATTAATTGCAGTTGGATTTTGTTGCTAACATTCCATGTATATATGGCAATATCCTGCGTTATGCCATGGGTCGCCCCCGTTTCGCTCAGCTTTTGCCCTAGAAGTGCATTAACTATGGATGACTTTCCCCGTGAAACCATACCGAAAACGGCGATCGCGATCGTGGTTTTATCTAACTTCTCTTCAAGGGTGGATATTTGCGATAGTTCTGTTTCGATTAATTCCTTTTGAAATAGCTGGCGGTAATTAATTAGGCGATCGCGGACTTGTTGAGGATAATCTTGCATGAAAAATCTAGCCCAAAATATCACTCAAACTAATTTCAATTTCTGGAATGACCATACTTTTAATCGTCCCATCCCCCGTATAGACCGTTTGATCGTAAAATCCTTCCACTAATTCTCCATCCTCCAACTCGTAGAGGTTATCACTGCCGTCATCATAGGCATAGTATTCTGCGTAGGAGAGAAATTTGACTTGGGGACTAGTGGCTTGAACCATAAATTATTCCATATGCTGGTTACATATTATAGCTGCCGCCATTCTTGTTAAAACAAAATCAAAACCCAAAAGAGGGTTGCCGCGCTCCGCGCGGCAACCCTCTTTTGGGTTTAGGACTCCCTAGACATTGACTAACTCTTTCATCGGAGCAGCCAGTGCTTCTTCTAACGGTGCGCGTCCTAGCCGTTCTTCGAGAATATTCATTACGGTACGACCAAAATCATCATCATCGCGCTTCCATGCCTCTAGACAGACTTCGCCAAAGAAGGAGCCGAGGGGTTCGGGATTCCACAGCAATTTCTTGGCTGTCCAAGGCATCATGCTCATGGGGTTATAGCCTTCTTTGAGGATGTTGTTCTTGAAAGCATAGTCTTCTAAATGGGTATGGGGCTGTAAACCGATAAAGAAGATCGCAGGTTCCACCTTGTCAGCGCCAAAAATTGCTTCTAGTTCGCGATGATAGGCGATCGTTTGACGAACGGTTTCTAACGTCTCATCGATAACATTGAAGGAATAGTTGACCGATACTAACTCATTAAAACCCGCTGCTTTCAGATCGCGGCAGTTTTGCAAGACGGACTTGAGGTTATAGCCCATGCGCATTTTGCGGACTAATTCTTGGGAGCCGCTAGTAATGCCGATCTCGAAATAACTCATGCCCGTCTCCACCATTAACTGACAGAGATAGGGGGTGAGATTGTCCGCACGGATATAGGCTGCCCAGTGAATATCCGTCATACCTGAAGCCTTGATCTTTTCCAGTAATTCAATGGCATCATCAATGAATTTCTTGGCGGGAATAAACTGAGCATCGGTAAACCAGAAATTACGAACGCCGCGATCGTAGAGAACCTGCATTTCCTTGATGACTTCATCGGTGGGATTGATGCGGACTTGTTTGCCTTCAATGACGGTATAGATGCAGTAACAACAGTTATGAGGACAGCCACGCTTAGTTTGTACGCCAATATAAAAGTCACGATCGCGAAAATAGTAATTAAAATCTTCCCAAATCGATTCGATATATTCGTAATTGCAAGCGCTTTTTTCGATCGGTGCGGGCTGCTCGTGGATGAGCCTTTCGCGGGGCTTTGTTTCACCCACTACATAGCAGCGATCGCTAGCGATTTCCCTTCCTTGCACCAACCGCTCTAGTAAGGATTCGCCCTCACCGACGGAGACAATTGTGCCTTTGGGCAGGAAATTTCCTAGCTGCTCGTAAAAAACGCTGACTGCGCCGCCACCGATTACGGCTCTGGCTTGGGGCTGATAGCGCTGGGCGCGACTTAAACCCCTTTTGATGAGCTGGGAATTGCGCCATAGCTCGGTGTAGTAAGAGGTAAAGAGGCGCAAGCCATTTACGGCTCCGCGCAATTTTTTGAAAGGATTTTTGGCATAGTAAAACTCAAAGGCATTTTGGAGGGGGTTGCCACCGCGTCCGCCCACAGGAGCATAGATCTGAATGTCACGCCATGAAAAAACTAATAGGTTGGGCTGAAACCTATCGATCTCGCGATCTAGCGCTGCGTAAAAATCCAGCGGGGGCACAGTGCCTAGGTCGAAGATGCTTTGCTGCACCGCAGGGGCGACCTTATGAATGTGATCGGATAAATAAACTACGCCAATTGGAAAAATGGGATTGCATGGGAGGCGGATATAGAGAATGCGATCGCACTCTACAGGTATTTTCGCCGCTCCATCGTGATCCCTGCGATCCCTAAATTCCGCGTCATTGGTTTTTATAAAATTTATGCCTGTCATTAATTTTTATCTCTGAATCTAAATTATTTCTTATTTAGTTTTATTATTTTTCAGGTTTCTGCGGCGATTTTTAGCTTGGGAAATCGTTGCGCATTACCCGCTAAGTCTTTACATATCTTAATTATATTCACTTTATTGCTAGTTCTGTGGTCGGGATCTCGTTAAGGTGATGGGGATCAAATTGGCGATCGCCTAGTTACTAGTTGGTAGTAGTGTTTACAATCGCTAATTCCTATTGAGTGTTAGCTTTATGTATGGGCAAAATGTCAAGATTATTCTCCTTGTTAATTCCAAACATATCGGCAGGGTCTATTTGGATTAATTGAGAATATTTTTAGGTTTGCGACCAATTACGGTTAGCTTATATCTTCAAAAGTCTTGTTGATTTTTGCTTAAATAACTTTATATAAAAAATACTATGTCCATATTTGATCCGTTACCTGCTGATTTACACGACGAAAAGATTGTCTGCTCCTATGTAAATGCCACCAGCAAAATTCAAATTGCCAGAATTACCAATGTGCCGCAATGGTATTTTGAGCGAGTTGTGTTTCCAGGACAAAATCTGATTTTTGAGGCGATCGCCTCGGCGCATGTTGAGATTCATACAGGCATGATGGCAAGTTCCATACTTTCAGATACAATTCCCTGTGTCCAATTACAGGTAGAAGAAGCGAGTTCGACATTGCCAAGCTGGGTTCCGATCAAGTCAATCGATCCAATTGATGCTGAATCCCTTGAAAATCCGTCGGTGCTGCTTGTTTTGCCCGAACCTGAAGTAGTTTCCTAACAATGGATTTTCTCTACCTCCATTTTGTTCAGTTTGTAACTGGCGCAAAAATGGATTTTCTTTCCCTTGATTACGCTCAGTTCCTGATCATTACTGCGATCATTTATTGGCTCTTACCAAATGTACAGGCACGCTTGTTAGTTATTTTGACGGCAAGTTTATTGTTCTATTCATTTATCCAGAGGCAATATGTGTGGCTGCTATTGGTAATGCTGGCAATTAACTTTTGGTTGGGCGGAGAAATTCGTAAAGGCGATCGATTCCTAAAGCAGTGGCTGCTATTTGTGGGGATATTTTTTAATGTGCTGCTACTGTTTGGATTTAAATATATTCCTTTTGTGGCGACGGCGATCGGCAATATTACGGGTTTACCTGCGGGAAGTTCGCTGGCGATCTGGGCAAAGACAAACATTGTGCCACCGATTACCCTCAGCTTTTTTGTGTTTGAGCTGATCGCCTATCTAATTGATACCTATCGGGGGAATACGCCTGCTAAGAATTTTCTGACCTTTGCTGCTTACAAGTTGTTTTTTGCTAAGTTGCTGTCGGGACCAATTACCCGATATCAAGAATTTGCGCCTCAACTTGTCACGCGATCGCGCCCCGTTTTACCCGATATTGTCGAAGGAGTTTGGCTCTTTACCTGTGGTGCTGTCAAAAAAGGCATCGTTGCTGACAATATGGCGAGACTGGTCGATCTTACCTTTCGCAATACAGAACGCGCTGGTAGCATCGATCTCTGGCTTGCTCTATTTGCCTATGGGATTCAGATTTACTGCGACTTTAGTGGCTATATCGATATGGCGAGGGGTAGTGCGCTGTTATTAGGCTTCAAGCTGCCGCAAAATTTCGATTTTCCCTATTTTTCGGCAAGTATTTCCGACTTTTGGCGACGTTGGCATATGACCCTCGGTGCATGGATGCGAAATTATCTCTATATTCCCCTTGGCGGTTCTAGGGGTGGGCTATGGCGCACTTGCCTCAACTTGATGATTATTATGTTAGTGGTCGGGATCTGGCATGGGGCAAACTGGGGCTTTATTATTTGGGGTCTTTGGCATGGGGCGGCGCTAGTGTTACATCGGCTCTGGATGGAGGTTTGCTCGGTATTTGAGGGATTAAATAAAATCTGGAAGCCATGGCCCATGCAAATTCTGGCGATCGCAATTACACAGTTGGTCGTCTTTTTGGGATGGATTCCTTTTCGTTTACCCAACTTAGCGGATACAAATATGTTTTTACAAAGGCTCTGGGGCTATCAAAGCGATCCTCAGTTTGGCGTAAAAATCTATGTGGAGTCCCTTGGGATTACGGTGGGGCAGATCTCGCTATTAATGGGGGGGATTGTGTTTTTATCGCTAATTGCCTATCGATGCGATCGCTCTAAGTGGCAATTACATTGGCAAGTAAAATTATTGCTAGTTCCCGTTAGCCTGTTTCTCGTTAGTATTCTCAGCCCTGACAACAAACTACCCTTTATCTACTTTGATTTTTAGGACGCAAACAAAGAGATGCGGCGCGAAGCGCCGCATCTCTCTGTTCGGGTTTGCTTTTTTCTATAGCGAGCATAATACCAATTCCCAAAAGTGTTGTCACACTTTCGTGAATTGGTATAAGAGAAGGTTGGCGCGAAGCGCCAACCTTCTCTTATTGGGATTAAATTTAAGGGTGGTAATCACCGCAAACTTTGGGGATTAATTCCTGCTTTGATGGCGGTCAGTATCCCGATCGCTTCCCAATAATTTGTAACGGTAATTCCCTTCAAACCGAGCATTTCAGGGGTAACATTTAGGGCTGTGTGATTTTCCTTAACAAAGATGGTTTGGACATGAGGAAATGGATTCAAGGCAAGTAGCCCCGCACCGCCGCAGGCACTATAGGGCGTAACGATCGCACTGATATCATCCGCCGTAATATCTTCAGGTTTAAGCCAAGCGCGATCGCGAATAATCTTGGGAGCGCGACTCAGCCCCACCAAAACACAGGGCAAAAATGTATAGCCTAACTCCTCGGCGGCGGCGCGGGGCGCAACGCTGGCATCGAGGGGCAAAGGTTGCAAGGCAGGGGCATGGGCGCAGGGAATCGCAAATTCGCGAACGATCGCATGACTGATGACAGCTTCGGCTCCTGCGAGGGCATCCACGCCTTTACCTTGGCGATAGTTTTGTAAGGCTTCGCTATCGGGATCGTCAGGAAATCTTGCCACTACGGCGATCGCCTGCACTTGCGAAACTTTAATTAATTTGTCGGCGGCTCTCAACAGACTATCGAGATTGGCGATCGTCCCCCATGTGGCTCCCGAATCTCCCAACCGCAACTCTACTCCAAGGTCGCAATCCGTAACTATTACATCGGTAATATTTAATCCCAGCGTTGCCTGCGCCGCCGCGATCGCTTGACGGTGACGCAATTCTAAATCTGGCTCCATACTGCGATCGAGAATTACACCAATGCGATTAGCCCTTACAGGACGCAGTCCCCAGTCCCCTCTTGCCATGCGATCGAGGGCATAGCCTTCGGTATATAAAACATTGGGCATCGACCAATATAAACTCGCGCCGTTTAGTACATTGGGATGGGTAATTACATGATCGGCAATGGAAGCGATCGCTCTCGCCACTGGCAAGGCATCTCCCGCATAGCCACCAATTGCGGCATTAATGCCAGTCGGCACTAGTAGTAAGACATTAAAAGATTGTAGCTGCATGAAATTCAGTAATGATAACGAAGTTGAGCAACTAGCAAAGAATCAGTTTCCGCTTTATAAATAATGCGATGCTCGTCAGTAATACGTCTTGACCAGTAACCCGAAAAGCCATGTTTTAAAGCTTCGGGTTTACCGATGCCTTCGTAGGGATTGCGTTGAATTTCCTTGATTAACGTATTAATGCGTTTGAGGATTTTGGGATCGGTACGTTGCCAGTAAAGATAGTCTTCCCATGCATCATCAGAAAAAGTTATCGTCATTCGACAAGTTCTCGCTGCTTGCCCTTACCAGATTCTAGATCAGCGATCGCCCTAATTAACCTCTGAGCATTTTTGGGGCTACGTAATAAATAAGCTGTTTCAGCAAGAGCTTCGTAGTCCTCAAGTGACATAATCACCACCGAATTTTGATTCTGGCGAGTGACAATTACAGGATCATGATCATCACAAACCTTTTCTAAGGTTTTCGCAAGATTGTTGCGAACATAGGTATAAGTAACTGCGTTCATAAGTCACCTAGGGATTATATGTACAGTACATTGTACGTGTCTATGAGCCTAAATATGCTTCTAAAACTTTAGGATCGGTTTGAATTTCGGCGGGTGAGCCATCAGCGAGGTTATGCCCTTCGGCTAAGACCCAGACGCGATCGCACAGAGACATAATCACATCCATATTGTGTTCGATAATCAAAAAGCTCATCCCCTCTTGATTCCATGTTTGGATATAGCTGCAAATCTCTTCAATTAAGGCAGGATTTACTCCCGCCGCAGGCTCATCCAATAGGATTAATTTGGGATCGGTCATCAAGGCGCGGGCAATCTCCAATAATTTACGCTGACCTCCTGACAGGCAACCTGCATAGTCATCCGCCATCCTAATTAAGCCTACAGATTCCAGAATATGTCTTGCCTTCTCGCGATTTTCCCGTTCCTGAATCGCGATTTTTTGTCCTTGAAACCAAGTATTCCAAAACTTTTCCCCTACTTGATCCTGTGCGGCTAGCAACATATTTTCTAATACCGATAGGCGGGACAAGACGCGAGGGACTTGAAAGGTACGAATCATGCCTAATTTGGCGATCGCATGGGGTGGCTTGCCTTGGATGGGCATTCCATTAAATTGCACCGTGCCGCGATCGGGCTTGAGGAAGTTCGACAGTAATCCAAAAAATGTGGTTTTTCCTGCCCCATTGGGACCAATTAATCCTGTGATGCTTCCCGCAGGGACTTCAATCTGGGCATTACTGACGGCATGAATACCGCCAAAGGATTTCGAGATATTTTCAGCTTTTAGAATTGGCGCTAGGGACATAGAAAGTTAGAGCTTGGTTTAATTTTGTAATTAGAGATTAGCTTTTGGCTTTTGTCCCTTTTTTATGGATAGTTTTTGCAGTTTTAGGATTTGTTTTACGGTTAGCCCAGTTAACTGAGCTACCAAATCTGGAGACATATTAGATCGCAGCATGTTTAGAGCTATTTGATTAGCAGCTTCAACCTTGCCTTTAGCTAAACCTTCAGCTTTTCCTTTAGTTAAGCCTTCGCGCAAAATTTCTTGATAAACTACAGACTCTTCCATGATTTCACTCCTAAGTAATCGTTGAATTACTTCATGATCTAATGCTAGCCCAGAAATAATTGCTGTGGCAGCAGTGACATTACTTTTAACTTTTCGATCTTCAATATTGTCAATTAATTTGGCAACTTCTTGTAAGGTTTCGCTGGGATTACCTGTTTTTGTTAAAACTGCCAGAGGTAAAAGCCCTTGATACTGTTGAAAAGGTTCGGTGGGTTGTTCCCATAGTCGAATTACATTAAATTCATGATTTAGCTTGTTGGTTGTAAAGTTGGTTTGATACGCAAGTGTTGATTTTGTCGGTCTTAGGTAGATTACGGTTTGATGAATTTCTTTGGCGGGATATTTACCGTAAAGCCTCAAATAGTAATTTGCCATCCGATAAGCCATCGTGTCATCGGTTTTGGTTTGAAATTCCAGATGCACAATGACTTCTGAGGATTCTAGAAGAATAACTGAATCAGCACGAATCGGATCGACTGAGAGTTCTGATGGTTCGAGTTTGGTTAGGGCAATCGGTTTCCCCAGCAGCCAAGTAGCAAAGTCGGTGGGAAAATTTTCGACTAAGAATTTGCAGGTATTATCGTACATCTATCGGGTTAGTGGCGTAACTCTACCTACTTTTGATTCTTGAATTGAGTTCAGAAGACGTTTTGCATTGACTGGATTTGACAATAAATACAGGGTTTCTTGCCATGATGAAAATTCGTCTAGCGACATTAAAACAGCCTTGTTGCCTTTGTCATTACAAAGAATCGTCGGTTGTACGTTGTCAATCACGCGATCAATCAAACCATCAAAGTCATGACTTGCTTGCTGAGTCGTCATTGCATCCATTTTATCCTCCTTATATTTACTTCTTAGTAACTAAATAATAGCCTAGAAATTTTTGTTAAATTTATTCCCATTGTTGCAGTTCCGCTTCTGGCAATGACTCAAAGAAAGCATCATCAAGTTTTCCTGTCAGTAAACCAGAAGTGCGAGGTTGTAATTGGACTTTGCCTAATCCCAGTCGAAAGTAATGTATAAAGTCATAAATTTCGGCAAGTTTTTCTTCTGGTATATCTTGCAGTTCTTGAACAATTTTGTGAATTAGCATAAGTCATACTCTATAACGGCTATTGATAGATAATTATTAATATGATCTGCACATCATTTAGATTAGTGATTTAAAAATACTAACTAAAATTTGAAAACCCAATATATGCTCCGCAGTTATTACAGAATCCTTCGCCACCATAATAGGTTGTATCGCCATCTTTCCAATTAAAGGAGCGACCATTACAAAACGGACAAAATGGTGGATTCTCTGGATACTTACTAATACAATTCCATCGGATTCTTGGATGAGAAATAATACTTTCAAGGTTATGTGGGATATCTACAGGAAGCCCATAGTCATTGGACAAGAGTTGATCAACAAGTACTTCAAATTCTTCATGATTTTCTAGATGCGAGTAAATACATCGAATTGCTCGAACAATCTTAGCTTCAACTGTTTCAGTATGAGACTTTGTGATTCCGCCTCTACGTCCTACACTTTTCCAACCATGCAAGATAGACTTTTCTTCATGAAACTCGTCAAGCAAATTCTGAATTGACCCAAAAGAAGAAGGCACAAAAAATCCTAGCCATTTATCACCTGCAATTCTCATACCGTAGTTGGCATACTTTGTAGAATGACAAAGTAATTCAGTAAACTTTACTATTTCTTCATCTACCTTTTGATGACCAAAGTAATCATTCCTGCTTCTTATGTCAGCTAAGTTAAATATTGCCAAATACCCTGGCATCATATTGACGATTGCAGATTTAAATATTTCTCTGTACTCAGCTTTCATGGTTTATAAATTTCCTGAGCAGAAGCGACATTACTAGACCGTCATCGACTGAACGGGAGCAGCGATCGCGTCATTCGTAGAAGCAACATCATAAGCCAAGCTATAATTTCCTATATAACTATTGACCTCAGCTAAGCGTATGACCACTTTAGAAATTCGTCATCAGATTGATGAGTATATTGATTGTTTATCTTCTGAAGGGTTAAAAGTAACCGTAGATTTTTTGGCATATCTTGCAGAACGAGAAAGCCAACAAGCAACAGATGAATTACTCAGCATTCCTGACTTTTTGGAATCTTGGGAACAAGGTAAACAAGATATTGCTAAAGGTAATCTAACTAACTGGCGTAGTATTCGCGATGACGTATGAAATTTCTTTAGCAGACAAAGCTAGAGATTTTTACAAATTCGCTAGCCCTGCGATCGCCAAAAAATTAGCCAGATGCTTTAGCACCTTAGAGCAAAATCCCTATCAACATCCCAATATAAAAGCCCTGAGAAGAAATCTTTCGGGCTTTTACCGATTTAGAGTTGGGGACTATCGAGTTGTTTATGAAGTAGATGAAAAAATTAAACAAGTTCGTATAACCAACATAGCCCATCGCAGTGATGTATATGATGGCTAAACTGACATCCCTTAGACGGGAGAAGCGATCGCAATTTTTATTAACGACAATATATCTACCCTACAATTGCGAGCTATCAAGCAAATCAACATTTTCGTAGAGAGCCGATAAAGGGAATTGGAGATCGATGCTAGTTATAGGAATAAGAGGATCATCTTGCTCAAAAGTTGTCTGCTCGATCGCTATAGACTGATATTCCCAAGCCCGATCGCTATGTCTTTGATAAACTTCGACAATAGGACGCTCTGAGTCGATTAGGACATAGGCTTGCAGCGTATTGATCGCCATATAACTTTGCTGCTTAATACCGCGATCGCGTGCTTCGGTAGTAGGAGATAAAACTTCCGCAATCAGCACAGGATATTGCAAAAAATCACGGGAGAAGCGATCGCGATCGTCACAGGACAAGACCACATCAGGATAATAATATTTCCGAGATCTAACAAGAACTTTGGCATCACTGACCGATACTTTGCATCCTTTTCCTCGCAGATGCGGTATGAACAAGGCTGCTAAATTGGCAGGAATTTGGCTGTGAGGGACTGTGCCGCCTGTCATGGCAATGATTTTACCGTTTTCATATTCATATTTTTCTTCTTGCTGACTTTCCCAAACAAGGTACTCGTCGGCAGACATGATGATTTGATGATCTTCTTGGCTTACTTCTGGAATTAGCTTTGGTTGGGCAATCATCTACTTAATCTCCTAAAACAACATTTAGTCACAATTCCTAAACCGTCATCGCTTGGACAGGAGCTGCGATCGCTGCCGTTACAGGTAACTCACAGCGATCTTGATAGACACTGAGGTCAAACCAGAAGGTCGTACCAACACCAACTTCACTCTTGATATTAATGACGCTGTGATGCTTCTCGACAATATTACGGACGATCGATAGCCCCAAACCAGTGCCTTCAAGGGTATGTACCTTATCCTCAACACGATAAAAACGATCAAAAATGCGATCGCAGTCCTCCGCAGGGATGCCATAACCTGTATCCTCCACCTCTACCCGCACATAGTTGACCGTACGATGGGGCTGAGTAGTGGTTTGGTCTTGCCAAGGATAGATGCGAATGATTACTTTACCGCCCATATCCGTAAATTTCAGGGCATTACCTACCAGATTCGATAAAACCTGCAAAATCAAATCGTAATTGCCCCAGATTCTTTCTAAATTGGGGGCAATTTCATAGATCAGATCGATTCCCTTAGAGGAAGCATTCAGTTTGTAAGTGCGTACCGTTTGTTCTACGGTTTCCGAGAGATCTATGGCTGTGAAATGGTATTGCCGTCCAGACTCTAAGCGCGATAAATCCAACACATCATTCACAAGGCGAGTAAGGCGATCAGTTTCGCTATTTGCCGTACCGAGAAATTCTTTTTTCTGATCGTCGCTTAACTCATCGCCATATTCATGCAGAGTTTCGATAAAGGACTTGATGTTAAATAGGGGCGTGCGTAATTCATGGCTGACATTGCTAATAAACCGACTCTGAGCCGCATTTAACTCCACTTCACGGGTGATGTCCTGAATCGTGATCGCAATTCCTTTAATCGCATTGCTGGAGCTTAAAACGCTCGTAATCCAAATTCTAAAGGCATGGGCAAGCACCGAGTCTTTTTCCCCAGATGCCATGATCCGAAATTCTCCCCCTTCACGATCGCCTGTCGCAATTTGCATTAACGATCTCCCCAGATCGGCACTGAGGCGATCGGGCAAAATATTGAGAATGCTCTTACCTTGCCAATTATTTTTTTCTAAATCCTGTTCCCACCCCATGATTTTGATTGCCGCAGGATTGGCAAGGACAATCCGCATATCCGAGTCAAGTAACAATGCGCCATCCGCGATCGTGGAAACTAGGGTTTCCAGCTTTGCTTTTTCGGCGGTTAACTCCTCAATATTCTGCTCCTCATAGGTTTTGAGGCGCTGAGCCATGTCATTAAAACTGCGAATTAATTCCCCCAATTCTCCGCCAAAAGGCAAATCGATTCTTTGTTTAAAATTTCCCTTAGCAATATTCTGTACCCCCGCGACCAATTCCCGCAGCGGTCGGGTAATGGTTACCGAATTTGAAGCCGCACCCAAAATTACCATGGCCCAGATCGAGACAAATACTGCCGTGGTCACATCTAGGGTCAGGCTCGATGAGGCAACCGCCGTAGGATTGGGATTAATGCCGATCGCGATAATGCCTAAAGCCTTGCCGCCATGCTGTAAATTGACGAAAATATCGGTAACTTCGCCCTGTGGTGTGATATGTTGTCTCACTAAAGGGCGATCGGGACGCATCATTGGATCTTCGGGTAACTGAATACGTCTTCTGATACTTAAAGAATTTTTGACCTCGTTAGAATTAAAGGGAATACCATAAAATATTTCTCCATCAGGATCGGCATAGAGAATGTAGCGAATGCTGGAGCTACTATCGTAAAATTCTTTAGAAAGACGGGTCACTTCTTCTAGATCGTTTTTGGCAACTAAGGGTGCAACATTAGCCGCAAGTAACAACCCTAAATCTTTGCCAAAGCGCGTATCATTAAGTCGCGCATCAGTCTGAATGTCGTTAACTGCCCAAAAGGTGACAGCGCTCATGAGCAAAGAAACTAGTAACGTAATTAGCGCCATTAGTTTTGTTTGCAATGAAAACTCTGTCCACCAGCGTCGAGATATATTATAAATTTGAAGCAAAAAGTTCATCTTTTTGTAGTCATTTGTCAGACTTTTCGTTTAATATGTGCGATCGAAACGCAAGGATGAGGATCTCAAGATGGACGAGGCTAGCATTGTCAGTGCTCTACAAGAAGACCTTCAAAACTATAAGGTAAAAACCCAAATCCGCCGCAAGGAATCTCAGTTACACGTTTTGATTACTAGATCTGAGGGGGACGATCTTGACTATGCATCCCTCTATGATATTGTGAAACGCCGCATTGATAGATTGCCAATTGATGGCGCGGATAGCTTAATTGTCTATGGCAGGCTAGCTGGGGCAAAACATCCTGAGTGGCAAAGAACTGGCGATATTAAACCACCTTTGCCATTAATTGAACTCGATCCCGATGAACTAGAAGATTTTGATAGTATTAGTGCGCTTGGTAGTCTGGTATTTCCCGATGATGGTGAGGAAACTGAGATTCAGCATAAAAATCTGGAAACAGAGCTTGCGGATGAACTAAGCAGTTTTAAGAGCAGTATCGATCAGGATCTTAAAACCGCAGTTAATAATGGCAACAATGGCAATAACGGCAACAACGGGAATAATGGCAATAATGGCAATAACGGTTTTGAGCGCCATGAAACCGTGAGGGCTAGTAATGGGGACTTTGACTTTGACAATCTTGATCTGCAAGCCTTTAAGCTGGAGGGTATTCCCAAAGATGAATTTGAGCTAGAGTCCTTTGAAACCGAGCCTTTCGAGCTAAGTAGCGGCACAAGTAGTCAAGAGCGTCAAGAGCGCCAAGAACGCCAAGAACGCCAAGAGCGATCGCCTCTAGAACAGAAAAATGACTTGCTCGACGATGAGGACTTTAGCCTAGATATGCCTACGGTTGCGGTTCCTGCCTCCTTACCCATGCCACTGCCACCACCACTGCCACCGACCAAACGCATCCCTAAAAAAGTTGTCTCGGAGGTTGAGACAGCAATTGAACCCGTTAAAACCGCCTATCCGCGCAATAAATCCTTACTCTTTTCGGGTGCTTTTGCCTTAGCGGCGGTCACTGTACTGGGGATCTGTTGTTGGTTAGTGTGGGATCGCTCTAACCAGCAGCAGTTCTTAGCCAATGCCCGCAACTTTAGCAATCAAGATGTCAACCCTAAAAAGATCACTAAACTAGAAACCCTTGCTGAAACGCGCAATAATCTCCAAAGTATAGTTTCCCAGTTAGAAAATATTCCCGATCGCCCAGCTTCTTTATACGCAGATGCCCAAGCTGAGTTAACCACCTTACGACCTAAGCTAGTGGATTTTGATCGCAGGATAAATATCGAACAGGATGCCAATAAAAAATTAGAGTCTGCCAAAAACATCACCATCGATGCGGCGAAATCGACCCAAAACCCACCCCACAAATTTACCGTTTGGAAATCGGCTCAAGAGAAGCGACAGCAAGCGATCAAGATGTTGGAAGAGATTCCCACCGACTCCCTTCTCTATCCCGATGCGCAAAAACGCATTAAGACCTATCGCAATGAGCTAACGCAAATTAGCAAATGGGCGGAAACACAACAGAGGGCTGAATCTTTGGCAAATAATGTCAATCCTGCCACCGTAAGTCAGTTGAAAAAATTGAAAGCAAAAGCACCAGAAAAGCAAAAGTTTGTCCCTCAGTGTCAAACCATTCTGCAAACCCAAATTTCTAATGTGGATGCTCAGCGCATAGGTTTATCCAATGCGGCGCTTACGGAATATCTATGTGCGTATTTCTGGGATTCTTAAAATGACTTATTCTCTGCGAATTGTAGATATGGCTGAGAGTGATCGCCCAAGGGAGAGATTACTCAGTCAAGGAGTTCGCAGTTTATCTAATGCCGAATTAATTGCTATTTTGCTGGGGACGGGACAGGGGGCAGGCAAACTCTCGGCTGTGGGGCTGGGGCAGCTAATTTTGCAAACCATTGGTAAAGACCGCACCAGCGATCCTGTCGCCGCATTACAAAGTATCTCGCCACAGGAATTGATGCAAATTGAAGGAGTGGGTCCCGCCAAGGCAACGGCTATTTTGGCGGCGATCGAGTTAGGGAAAAGAGCGCTCTATGCTAAACCGCCCGATCTCACTGAAGTTACTGATCCTGCGATCGCTGCTGCTGCGCTGAGTCAAGATCTCATGTGGCAACCCCAAGAGCGTCTTGCTGTAGTGATGCTAGATAGTAAAAATCGTATTATTGCCCAGAGGGTGATCACGATTGGGACAGCAACCGAAACCCTCGCCCATCCCCGCGATATCTTTCGGGAAGTTTTAAAGAGTGGTGCGGTCAGGCTAATTGTGGCCCATAACCATCCTTCGGGAAATACAAATCCCAGTACTGAGGACATAAAACTGACGCGCCAACTACTTGAAGCGGCAAGAATGTTGAGTATTCCACTCTTGGATCATTTAATTTTAGGAAATGGAACCTTTTCCAGCATTCGCGAAATGTCCAATCTATGGAAAGAAGTTCCCCAAGAGGAGTAATACCAATTCACAAAATGGCGTAGCCATTTTGTGATTTTAAAACCCTTACTGGGTTTGGTTTTTAATTTCCAAAAGTATGACAACGCTTTTGTGAATTGGTATAAGAGATAGTCAAAACCCCAAAGATGAGTGGCGGCGCGAAGCGCCGCCACTCATCTTATAGCAAGTTCCTTATTGTAAGAATTAACGTTTTTTCATCTGGCTAACTTGTTGTTGCTGTTCGGGAGTCAAGACACTCTTCATTTGCGCTTGGGTATTTTCCCTGATTGTCTTCAGTTGTTGCTTTTGCGCATCAGTGAGATTTAGCGACTTCCATACCCCCTTATGATCGCCAGACTGTTGTGATTTTTGGAGGATGTCGCGTTGTTCGGGAGTCAATACGGCATCGGTTTGAGCCTTCGCATTCTCACGAATAGTTTTCATTTGAGCTTTTTGAGCATCTGTCAAGTTCAACTTCTTCCAGCTATTACCATTATGAGGTTTACGGGTTTCGGTGCTGCTAGGTTGAGAAGAATTTTGAGCCGAGACAATGCTAGGAATTGTAGCTACTCCAACCGCCATACTTACACAAGCGATCGCTGCCAACTTTTTGATGTTAAGAAACATTTGGTTTTCCCCTTTTGTAGAAGGCTTAATTATCTGTACAGGGGTTTTGACAGGAGTCACCTGCAAAAGGTTCAAAGTATTTTGTTTTTATAGTTGCCGTCCACTGTATCAGGACATAAAAAAATAGTGTTGCCGCGCTCCACTCGGCAACACTATTTTGGGGTTTAATTTTGTCCTAACAAAACTGGCGATAGCTATAGTAGCTAAGCATAAATAAACTTAAAACCCAGAAGAGAATATCGCCTGCTCCGCAGGCGATATTCTCTTCTGGGTTAACTACTTAAGAAGCACAACTGCGTAAAACTATACCGATGATGATGCCTAGCCCCCCAAAACGGACGATCTGCCAAAAGGGTTCGCGAAAACTACTCCAAGAGAGCAAGCGACTTTCTAGATTTGCCTCAACTTGTTCGAGGCGATCGCCTATTTCTTGAAGTTGTTTCAAGAGTTCGTCCTTTGAGGTATTGGCATAGTTATTGGCGTTATTCGCAGGCACTCGACCATGTTTGTGATCGGGGATACGCCCAAGTTTTGACTTATGAGAATTATTATTGTCAATTTGCGATCGAATCTGTTCGCGTTCTGTTTTCAGTTCCTGTTGCAGGAGCACATCGCGACGAACCTGCAAAAAACGCTGTTCGACTTCTTCTAATAGGGCTTTAGTTTCTTGGAGTTCGGCTTCTAGATCGCTCCAATCAGAAATTTCAGTCGTCACAGCATCAATCCAATAGGTGAGATTTTAATCAAGGTCTTAAGCAATATTTTAGAGTCGAGCAAAGCATCGCCGTAGATTGAATTTTAGCGTGATTCGCTCTTTAGGGTCGTACATAAAGGCTAAATTTAAAAGGCTAAATTTAAAAGGCTAAATTTAAAAGGCTAAATTTAGAGGCATATTGGCTTTGTCCGATTCGCCGCAACCCAACCAGCGATCGGGTCAGAAATTTGCAACCAACCCTGTTTTTCACCTGTCACCGTAATCTGTGTACCATTATTCAGTTTACCCACGATCGCATAGTCCACACCTCCTCCTTGGCGGACGTTGATTGGCGGATTGGGATCGGAAATTACCCGCTTCGTGTAATCGCAGGTATTCGCATTACCAGTTTTTTGAACAGAACGAACTTGAAAGTTAAGCAGGTAATCAACATTTTGCTGCTCGATGGAAGTGAGTAAACCTTCAGGAAAGCGATCGGGCTCGTAGATGGGCTTATACCAAGGCTGCTTATTAAAATAAGCTTGCAATTCAGGATCTTGAAAACGGCGACCATATCTAGCAAAGATTTCATTGCGCATGATATCCAATTCGTACTCACTTTTGCCTGCCACATCCTGTGACTCAATTGGGCGTTCCGATAGGAATAAATATTTAAAATTGGGCGAACTGACATTCACATTGTTGTTGATTACGGAAGATGGACGCAAAAACATCACTGTCCCCACAAGGGCGATCGCTGAGACAATGCCTAGGGTGATCGCTACCAGTTGGTTTCTACGATTGATGGGGAAATAATCCCTTGGCGAGTTCAGTGGTGAGAACTTGGTTGCCACATTGTCCCGCGCCTCAAAGGATGAAGTTATTTCTTGAAAATCCGTCTGCTCGGCATTAGATAAGAGTGTGGGCGCGATCGCCGAATCTAATTTGCGTAAATCTGTCAATACCGCTTCGGCAGACTGATAGCGATCGCGAAAGTCGTATTTAACTAACTTATCGACGATCCTTGCCAATCCATCGCTAACCACTGCACGATATTTAAAAGCGGCATGGGCAGGGGCGTTACGCCAAGCTAATTCCCCCGTTTCCAGATTTTCAGATAGGAGATTGGGTGCAAGCCCTGTCAGTCCTTGAATGGCGATCGCGCCTACGGCATAGAGATCGCTACAGGGTCTAGGCTTGCCGATCGCCTGCTCGTTAGGCATATAACCATCAGTCCCGATCGCAACCGTAGAGCCAATAGCTGTTGCTGTACCTACTTGCTTAACTGCGCCAAAATCAATCAATACGATTTTGCCATCGGCACGGCGACGCATTAAATTTGCAGGTTTAATATCTCGATGAATTGCCCCCTGCTGATGTACAAAATCAAGAGTTTCTAATATATCCATCAAAAAGGCGATCGTCTGGGTCTCTTTCATTCGTCCCACGGGATAGCCATCAACTGTGCGATCTTTGGCGATCAGTTCTTGCGTCAAGTCATCCCCTTCAATTAACTCTTGGACAAGATAAAATTCACTATCCTCTTCAAAGTGCGCTAGCAAACGAGGAATACGATCATGGCTACCCAGTTTATGTAAAACCCTCGCCTCCGTTTCAAAGAGCCGACTAGCGATTTTGACCACAAAAGCATCGTTGGATGTCGGACTTAGCTTTTTAACCACACATTTGTGATGATCTGGCAGTTGCAAATCCTCCGCCAAAAAAGTTTGCCCAAAACCTCCGCCTCCAAGATTTTGGATAATTTGGTATCTGCCGCTAATTACTTTGCCAATCATTTTCAAGATGAAATTGCATCATTGACTGTAATCATAAGCGTCATTAGGGCAAGTGGAGAAGCTACAAAATTAAATTTTCACAAAACCGTGACGACAAGTCTCTTAGATTTAATACCAATTCTCAAAATGGCAACGCCATTTTGAGAATCTCAAAACCTTATTGGGTTTGGTGTTTGATTCACAAAAGTGTTGTCACACTTTCGTGAATTGGTATAACGTCAGTTCGCGTTAAGTTGGCAAATTTTAAAAGCCCAAAAATAAAAGCCTTGCTAAGCAAGGCTTTTATTTTTGGGCTTTGAGAAAGGGTTTGCTTAGCAAACCCTTTCTCAAAGCCCATTTCAAATTGTTAAGAGGTAAATGGCTTTATTCAAGCATGTCAAGATAACGCGATCGCTCCTGTCGCAGGGCATCGGTTGCCCTTTGTACCTCAATTGCGACTTGAGATAGGGAAGCATAAATTAATACGACATGATTATCATTTACGGCGGATTCAAGCTGACGACATTGATAGGAAAGGGTCAAAGCCCCAAGGTAGTCGCTGCTCGATCGCAATGTGTTTAAGGCTTGAAGGAGTTTGACATAATCGCTAACGGCGAGCGATCGATCGATCGCCTGTACTAAATGTGGGGCATCTTCTAAATATGTGTTAATCACATCGATCAGAAATTCGGTGGCTTTGCGATCGTTACCAGCAATCTCCAGAATTGTCTCGATAAATTGTGGTTCAATCGCAGGCTCCTCGTCCTCCTTGGTAATATCTAGATCTTCTTGTATATCTACACCTTGAGTATCATCGGGTAATGCGGACTCTGAGGATGGCTGATCCATCGGCTCGGATGCTAACTCTAGGATTTCTGGTTCTGGCGATGGCTGATTGATCGGCTCGGATGCTAACTCTAGGATTTCTGGTTCTGGCGATGGCTGATTGATCGGCTCGGATGCTAACTCTAGGCTGTTGGGTTCTATTAATTGGAGTTCGGTAATTTCGGGGAAAATTTCTTCCCCCTCTGGCTTGATGAATTCATCGACAATTGCCTCTGGCTCCCTTGTCTCTGGTTCCCTTGGCGATAAATCCGCTTCGTCCTGATCTAATGGCAATTTAATCGGGACTGTGGCGATCGCTTCAGGTTGAGCATCTGCTAAAGGATCTGCTAAATCTAAGTTTTCTGATGGCTGATGGGGGAATGCGGCGATCGGGAATTCTACAATTTCAGGTTCGGGATTTTGTTCGGGATTTTGTTCGGGATTTTGTTCAGAATTTTGTTCGGGACTTTCTATAGTTGTGTTTAAGTCCGATTCTTCTGATTCATCGCTGGAAATTATTTTCAGGTTGTCAGGCATAATCACATAGGAGATATCAGCCCTTTCAAACTTGATCGCCACTGCCTCTGGACTCGGTTCCTCGTCATCTTCACCTTCTAATTCTGGTAAATCATGATTGGCAACTGGAGCCAAAAAGAGAGGAGGGAGACCATTTTGTGAGTTGGGGATATCCTGAAAATCTATCGCTTCTACAGGGGGAATATTGGTTTGGGCTAATTCAATTTCCTGTGATTGCTCCTCTTCATTCTCTAAATCTGAGTTGACTGGATCGCCATCTTTTTGGTCATGATCGGATTCCGCATCATCGCTTACCAATTCGCTTACCAATTCAGAGCTAGCTGACGCTGCCTGTGCGATCGATGGGGCGATCTCCTCCGTATGATCGGGATTAGTCGCACTCTCCGCAATTTCGGTAACTATTTGCTGTAGATTATCTAATTCAAGACGTAGGCTATGGAGATCGTCAGTTAGCTCTTGAGACTGCTGGCGCAAATTAATGAGGGAGATGGCAATACCGATTTGAGCCGCAACTAGGGATAGAGAAGTGCGATCGCTCTCTGACCAATTGTGATAGGCTCTGCCATGAAAAGCTACCAAAGTTCCCCATACTTCTTGCCCTGCATAGATCTTATTGGCTACATAGGAGGAAATCCCAATCTGTTCTAGTAGCGTGATGATATGGGAGGAGAGGCTGGAACTGCGGATGCTGTCAACGATCTGCGCCGAACGGTCAGGCTCGGTAGACTCGATCATATGTCTTGCCAAGGAAAGTTGTCTTTCGGGCATGGAGGTTAGAGAGATGAGCCCTGTGGCGATCGCGTCCGTCACAAACTCCGCCTGTCCGTTAGCATGGCAGTGAAAAAGGGCGACGCGATCTACTTGTAAAAGTTGCTGGGCAACCTGAACGGCTATTTGTAAAACTAAATCTAAGGATGGCGATCGCTGAATGGCATCGGCAAGCTGGGCAAGGGCTTTTTCTCTAGCAATGATATTGCTAAAAATGTCCGAAGCATTACCATCGACGGCTTCGGTTGCCATCATCTTTTCCTGATGCTCTTCCCAGCTAAGTTGATGTACACGCTCCTGCTGCACCAAAATAGCTTTTAGGCGCTCGTAGGCTGCGCGATCGCGGCAAAGATGGCGAATTTGATCTAAGAGGGTAGAATCCATGGGTAAGAACGACTAGCCCCAAATATTTTCTAGCAATGTAGATAGAGTAAAAAACTATCTAGAGCATCGATCTTAACGGACTCATTTTGGCGATCGCATGAGACACAAAGCGTAACTTTTGCTTCTATGGTTAAGAGCTACTGATAAGTGGCTGGGTACAATTAAATGTAAAGCCCCAAAAGCTGTAGCGCACGCTGTGCGTGCGCTACAGCTTTTGATTCTGGGTTTTAACTATGCCCATCTACTTACCAACCCTTACTGTAAAAACAAGATAAAATCACATTAAGTAGTTCAGCATAATTAAAAAATAAAACCAGAGAGCATACCATCCGCGTAGCGGACGGTATGCTCTTCTAGGTTTTAAGTTTACTTATGCTTAGCTACTTAATACCCTTAGCGGCAGCTATAGTTATACCAATTCACGAATAATACCAATTCACGAAAGTGTGACAACACTTTTGTGAATTGGTATTATTCCCAGCTACTCGTTCGTTTACCAATCACAAAGTAAGTTAAAAAATATGGTGCGCTATACCCTTGCCCAGAGTCCCGAAGTTGTTTTGACCGTTGCTGGTAAAGATTCGCCTAAAGCACGGGAAAAAGCGATGGCAGACTTGATGGAATTAATGGACTCAGGCAAGCTCGATACCGATCTTGCTGATGGCTTTAGTCCCGACCAATTTATTGAAGTGAAAGAACTACCCATGTCGGAAGAACGCGAAGATCCTATTACTCAAGCCGTACAGGTTTTAAATAACTTGGCGACGCTAAAAATTAAAGTCCAAGAGCTGCGTTCTGATGCGATGCAAGTGCGATCGCAGATCGATATTTTGTTTAGCGATGAGCTGGTATCGGAAGAGCAAATCAATAGTATTAAAGAAGGATTTAAAACTCTCAAAAGTTTTGCTCAACTTAATATGAAATTCCTAGATGCGCGATCGCAAGCCGAAAACGCCCGTCAAGTTTTAGATGAAGCGCTCAAGTCACCTAGCTCAGAAGCCAAACCTTCCACTGAGAAAGCAGCCGAACCCATTGAAAGTTTCGCTAGCCCTGATTTAGCCCCTGTTGAAGCCGAAGTTAAAACCGATGAGGTTGAAATTGTGACTGAAGTTGAAGCTGATGATTCAGAAACCGTAACTGAAGTGGAAAACGCGATCGTGGAAGTTCCCGCGAACAAGTCCACGAAGAAAAAATAATTAAAAGTAATTAAGTAGCTAGGCATAATTAAAAAACAAAACCAGAGAGGATACCGCCCGCGCAGCGGGCGGTATCCTCTCTGGTTTTTAAGTTTACTTATACCTAGCTACTTAGAAAGAGTCAAAGTAGATTTTTTTGCTACTTTGACTTTCTCTAACCTTGGCGAAACCATTGTGTTGCTTGGATTTACTCACGTTAGGATATAACTAGATCATCAAAGCTAAATTTTCTAAGATTTACTTAGCATGAGTAACTGCCTTTGCCTTGCTTGCGATCGCTTAAACCCAATAACCACCGAATTCTGCACCCAATGCGGCTCTAAGTTACAAATTCAAGACCGTTATCGCGCTTTGAAGGCGATCGGGCAGGGAGGATTTGGTAAGACTTTCTTGGCTCAAGATGAGGGCAAGCCATCACAGCCCCGTTGTGTGATTAAGCAATTTCTATATGACGATCCTGCGACTTTGCGGGAGGCGCAAAGATTGTTTGAACAGGAGGCGGTGCGTTTGGATGATTTGGGTAAGCATAATCAAATTCCTGAGTTGTTGGCGCATTGTGAGCAGGAGGGGCGACAATATTTGGTGCAGGAGTTTATCGATGGTGAGAATCTATTACAGGAATTGAACCGTGCGGGGCGGTTTAGTGAGGCGAAAATTAAGGATTTATTGCTGGATCTGTTGCCTGTGTTGCAGTTTATTCATACGGGTCAGGTGATCCATCGCTATATTAAGCCAGAAAATATCATTAGAAGGCGATCGGATGGCAAGTTAGTTTTGGTGGATTTTGGCGCGGCGAAGATGGCGAGTAAAACAGCTCTAGCCAAGACAGGAACTTTGATCGGCACTTTTGAATATATGGCTCCCGAACAGGAAAGAGGAAATGCGATATTTGCCAGTGATATTTATGCGTTGGGGGTGACTTGTATTTATTTGCTTACCAATTGTGAGCCAAAATATTTATTTAGTGACCATGAAGACAAATGGGTATGGCAAGATTTTCTAAATGGGGATATAGTCAGTGCTAATTTTAAAATAACTCTAGATAAGATGTTAGAAAAAGCTCTTATCAAGAGATATCAAGCTGTCTACGAAATACTTCAGGAAATTCATCCTAGACATAAAAATCAGAAAACACAAACTTCTAGCAAAAATATTCCTCATGCTCAGTTTGTGAATACTCCTAATCAAAACAAACAACTACAGCATCAAATTCTAGAGTCTAACTTTGAATATATTACTGCTCGTGCTGTAGACGATGATAACAATTTAGTAGGATGGCTTACTCTAGGATTAATCACTAAAACTAGGGTTGAAACGGTCGTTAAGAAAAATAAAAATTCTTACATTCGCGAAGACTTGGGCAATGGAGTCACAATGGATTTTATGTGGATACCTGCTGGTAAGTTTTGGATGGGCAATGATCATGAGGTTACTTTAAATGGTTTCTGGATGGGTAGACATACAGTTACCCAAGGGCAATGGCAGGCACTGATGAAAAACAACTTTTGGAGAAGATTAACGGGCAACAATCCATCTCAATTTAAAGGTGCAAACTTACCTGTCGAAAGGGTATCTTGGAATCATGCTACTGAATTTTGCAAAGTGTTATCACAAAAAATTAATAAGCCAGCAAGATTACCTACCGAGGCGGAATGGGAATATGCCTGTTCTGCTGGAACGCGGACTTTGTTTAGCTTTGGGAATGCAATTAGTACAGATATAGCAAACTATAAAGGTACATCTCCGTACAATCAGCTACCGAAAGGAAAGTATCGCGAACGAACTGTTGATGCTGAATCCTTCTACCCCAACCAATGGGGACTATATCAAATGCATGGTAATGTTTGGGAGTGGTGTTTAGATGAGTGGCATCATAGCTTTGATACTAAGCCTTTACGAATTAAACAAAATGGAAATGAACCTTGGGGAAATTCTATTTATGGTAGAGCCTATCGCGTTTTAAAAGGAGGTTCGTGGGGAAATAGCGATATACAATGTAGCTCGAAAAATCGTATTGGAAAGAAAGGAACAGAAGTGGAAAGTTTAGTATATCGAGAAGAGAAAGAGCTTTTTAGCGAAGCAAAAATTGTTAGAGATATTGAAAGCCATGGATTTCGTGTTGTAATCCAACCAAATTAGTAGAAGTTTGCCATTTGCACCATAATCCCTAAACGCATCATCACAATCTCGATCGCAAATTCTAAACCCTCTCCACTTTCACCGATAAATTGAATTGTTCCTGCGGTTTCAGGTTTAGGGTATAGCATTCCCAAATCAAGGCAATCTGTAAACCCATAAATCTCTGCGGGAATGGTATGCCCCTACGCATTCACTAAAACTTCTGTGCTATCCCTGCTTGCTTACATATTGCATTTGCTGTAATCCGATCAATCGTCCGATGTCTTTTAATCGGAATTGTTTTGATATTGTTGGTGTAAATGGAATGATTCCCTCCTTCCCTAAGTAAGTAAAACCCATTTTCTTCAAAATATTTCACCAGATCACTGCGTTTAACTGACATAACTAAACTTCCACAGGAATCTGCTCGATTAAAGATTTACTAGAAGGAATCTCCTTGTTTTGTTGTTTATATGCAGCAATCATTTCCTGTAACGCATCTTGCAAAGATTCACGACAAAGTTCCAGAGTTTCACCCTCAGTTATTACCTCTTGCCATTCAATGAGTTGCCCCATGTAACCTGAGTCAATCTTTGTATAATTTGCGGTAAAGGTTGTAAGCATATATTTAAGTTTAGCTAAAGCCCTGATTTGTTTCACTATAACAAAAAACATCTTTGAATATTGGCTATTTTTTCTAGTTATTGGCGAAATTACTGGACTAGACAATTACCAACTAATTGTAACTACGGTTTGGCTGCAAAGAGAGATCGCGCCATAGATGCTAAACCGCAACATCTAATTCCTTTTTGCTAAAATAGACTTCAACAACAGATTCTTAACTTGGTTAAACTCATGATTAGTCGAGAAATCTTAAAAACAGCTATTGACACCATAGACGACACCCAACTAGAAATATTGCATCGCATCATCTTGGCATTCAATAAACCCATTCCCAATACTGTAAATCTCCTCCCTTCAGAAAATATCAATCCACTCAAAGGCAGCATCGTATTTGAGAACGATATTATTTCTCCAATAGATTTGTTATGGGAAGCGGAACAGTGATTATTCTTGATACCCATGCTTGGCTTTAGTGGATGAATGACTCTAATAAACTTTCTGTTAAAGCACTTGAAGCCATTAATAGCGCGGACTTGATGGGCATTCCTGCAATTAGTTGTTGGGAGGTCGCCATGCTCGTTGAAAAATCAAGAATTGGTTTATCAATGGATGTGCAAATATGGCTAGACTTAGCCCTCCAACATCAGAATGTTCAATTATTACCCCTTACCCCAGAAATTGCAGTCCGTTCCACTCGATTGCCTAGAGGATTTCATGGCGATCCAAGCGATCACTTAATCGTAGCAAGTAGCCTAGTTCACAAAGCCCCATTAGTCTCTAAAGATGAAAAAAATACAGCAATGTAGCTATTTACAGGTGGTTTGGTAGTACTGCTCGGCATGAGCGATCGTGGAAATATTTAAAGATGGCGCAGCCTACCTAGTCGAACTATTTGGTGGATGGCTAAAGTTAACTACTGAAGGCGATATGATCGAAACATCTCAAGACGATCCCGAAGCATTTCGCGACACCATAGATGTAGAAACGCTCTATCCTCACCAAATAAATCCAATAAATGCTCCTCAACAAAGCGATAAACAGAAAGTAAAGCAACAACTTTTAGCATTACTAGAAATACTTCCAGAAGAATCGATTCTACAAGTTAAAGACTTCACAGATTTTAGCATTACTAGAAATACTTCCAGAAGAATCGATTCTACAAGTTAAAGACTTCACAGAATTCCTTTGCTACAAACAACAGGCTACATCAAACTCAGTAGTTTCTCCAAAATGACAAACATTACAAACGGTGTCAAACGCTATTGACAGGAAAAAACATGAAAATCAAAAAAACTGGCGTTGCACATATTCATAATGATAAATAATAATAGTATGTTAGAAAATAAGAGTTGGAGTTGTTCAATGACAAAAAATGCAATGCCCAAATTGTAAAGGAGAAAAAGTAGTAAAAAATGGACATC